>JAEUIE010000050.1 GCA_016795155.1 Planctomycetia bacterium
TCCATCAGTTGGCTACATCAATTTCGACGCTTACGGGTTCGCTATGAACGACGCGATGACATCCACGAAGCGTTCATGCTACTCGGGTGCATCGTCATCTGCGGCTATTTCCTCTAATGTTCTTTTTGTTAGATGCTCTAAATACAAAACGCCACCTGTCGAATAGAATATTAGACAGACATCTAAATAAGGATATTTGATCTGTGCTCAACGATGCCTTCAAGGCTCTCTCTGATCCCTCGCGGCGACTCATCCTGGCACGTTTGCGTCATGAAGGTGAGTTAAACGCTGGTGAACTGGCAGAGCAGTTCGATATGACCAAGCCGACCATGTCGCATCATTTCACGGTGCTCAAGGAAGCTGGCCTGGTCAAGAGCAGGCGGGAAGGGCAGCAGATCATTTATTCCCTGAATACCACAGTTGTGGAGGATGTTGTCAGCCTGTTTCTGGATTTGATGAAACCAGCCAGCAAGACAGCGGCAAACGGAAAGAAAGAAAAGAGGGGATCATGAAAAAAATGCAGGTTGCCATCATCGTGGCTCTGATTGCCTTGAGCCTCGGATCATCCTGGCTGGTGCAACAGAATCGAGAGGCTTGGCTGCCTGAAAAAGTTCCAGTCCACTGGGGTATCGATTTCCAGCCTGATGCCTGGGTTTCACGAAACGATATGTTCTGGTACCTGTTTGGAATACCATTGGGAATGGTTGCTCTGACAGGCATTCTCTATGCCGTCATCTACTGGCTTTCTCCGAAGGGCTTTGAGCCTGCGAAATCCAACCCCAGCCTGGCCGGCTACATCATCCTGCTGGTGGTGGCTTTTTGTGCTGCCTTGCATGGTGTTGTCCTGTTGAGCTATATATTCCCGGAATTTCCCATAGATCGTGGTTTGATGGGGGTGTTATTCCTGTTCTTCATCTTGCTTGGTAATGTGCTCGGCAAAGTGCAGCGAAACTTCTGGATCGGCATCCGAACGCCATGGACCATCGCCAACCATCTGGTGTGGGAAAAGACTCATCGCCTGGCAGCATGGCTGTTTGTTGGAGTCGGAGTCCTGGGAATCGCTTCACTGTTCATTTCGAGAGTTGTTCCGGCTCCCATCATGATCGGCTGCTGGATTGGAATGATTGCCCTAGCCGCTCTCGTTCCGGTGATTTACTCGCTGGTGTTCTACAAGAAACTGGAACGCAGCGGGAAGTTGAACGAAGTTACCGCTTGATAAACTGTACGACCAGGTCTCTGCGTGTCACCATGATTCTGCCGGGTAGTTCCACTGCGGTGCGAGTTCCCCGGCAGACTTCGATGACTTCCTTCCAGCGCTGATGGTTCATCTGGTCAATCGGCCAATTCTGCGATTGAAATAGGCCTCGCAAAACTTCCTGCATAACGGTATTGGAATTTCGTTCCAGGAGTTTCAACTTGAGAGCAAGACGTTCTTTGGATTGAAATGCAATGATGGTTTCAAAAAGTCTGCGACTTTCTGTCTTAATCTGTCGGTAAACCATTCTTGCTCGATCTGCCCATTCTGCCAAGTGATTAACTGCATCTGGATTCATTTCAATCAGCTGTGGCATGATCTGGTGTCGAATTCTGTTTCTTGTGAACTTTATGTCATCGTTGCTGGCATCATGTCGGGCAGTAATGTTGTGGCTTGCAAGATAATCGAGTACATCCTGCCTGGTGCATGTCAGTAATGGCCTCAAAACGTAAATACTATGGTCAGTTATGGTAAGCCTTCGTTTCGGTGCAATGCCGCGTAACCCCCGCCAACCGGTTCCACGGATCAGGTGATGCAAAACGGTTTCAGACTGATCGTTCATGGTGTGGCCGGTCATGACCCAGTTGCAACCGTTTTGTCTAGCAACTTCAGTCAGCCAATCGTACCGCAGTTTCCTGGCACAGTTTTCGATACCACTCTGTTGGGGCGACAATTGATCAGAGTGGCCAAGGTGAAAGTGAAGGCCATGTTGCTGGCAAAGTGACTCAACATAGCGTCCATCAGCATCGCTTGCCTCGCCACGAAGGCGATGGTTGTAGTGAGCAATGTGGAGCGTATTTTTATCGACAAGCTGCATCATGGCGTACAGCAGGCAGACACTGTCCGGCCCACCTGAGACAGCAAGGAGGATGGGGCCGGCGACCTTGTGCTTGTGCATGAAGCGCTGCAAGTGAAGTGTGACAACATGTTGAAGTGATGGCGGCATAGTTAGCCCCCGGGCTCTTTAAGCCGGGGGCGGGTTCACGCGGAGAAGAGACTCGTTCGCACAATATTCATAACACACGGTGACTTACGTCACTCTCTTGCACATCCACCCCCGGCTTGAAGAGTCGGGGGTTAAATTATTTCTTCGCCTCGATCCTCGGAAACAACGGCTTCACTTTGCCATCGACCAGTTGCGCTGTAACACGCAAATCATCAGGCTGGGCTTTCAGTTCTGCTGCATCAGCGTACTTCACCTCAGCCCAGGGCTTCGGAAAGTTAAAACTGTTGTAGATTACTTCCGTAGAACGGGGTATGAACGGCTTGAGCAAAATACTGGCTACACGCAGCGATTGCACAGCATTGAAGAGTACACTCTTCGCTGCTTCCTTGTCGGTCTTGACCAGTTTCCAGGGAGCGTTGGTTTCAAGGTATTGGTTAGTAGGAGTCAGGAAGTTCAGGATAATCGTTTGCAGAGCCTGGTTGTAACGGCAGGCTTCAACGTGACTGCGGACTTCTTCTACAAACGATTGCAGATTCAATCCAGGAACCACTGCATCTGGCGCTTTACCTGCTGTGCCATTAAAAACGCTTTCGTAATTCTTCGTAATCAGCGTCAGGCAGCGGCTGAGCAGATTGCCCAGGTTATTCGCCAACTCGCTGTTGAACACCTCGGCAAACCGATCCCAGGAAAAGTCACCATCTCCCGGAAACGGGCACTCCCTCATGAAGTAATAGCGGAAAGCATCCGAACTGAACTGGGTGATAATGTCCATCGGCTCAATGGCATTGCCCAGCGATTTGCTGATCTTCTCGCCCTTGATGTAAACAAACCCGTGGCCGAACACTTTCTTCGGAGCTTCCAAATCTGCCGCCCACAGCATGGCAGGCCAGATGGCACAATGAAAACGTGTAATGTCCTTCCCGATGAAGTGCACGTCGGCGGGATAGTACTTCTTGAACGTTGCCTCGTCATCCCCGTAGCCGATGCCGGTGATGTAGGTGAGCAGAGCATCAAACCAGACGTAGATGGTGTACTCTTCGTCGAAGGGAATTCGGATGCCCCACTCTTCGCCACGCCGGCTTATGTTGATGTCCTGCAAGCCCTCAGTCTTGATCAGACTGAGGATTTCATTGCGACGGCTGTCAGGTTGTACGAAATCTGGATTCTCTTCGTAATGCTTGAGCAGTCGATCTTGAAACGCACTCAACCGGAAAAAGTAACAGGGTTCCGACCTCCGAGTTAGTGGGGTTTTATGATTCGGGCACAGCCCATTGTTTTCGGTGTGCTGCTTGTCGCTCTTGAACTCCTCGCAGCCATCACAATACCAACCCTCGTACTGACCCTTGTAAATGTGGCCGTTGTCGTAGACCTTCTGAATGAACTTGCGACAACACTGCTTATGACGTTCGTGGCTGGTCTGAATGAAGATGTCGTAGCTGATATCGAGCGCATCCCAGATCGATTTGAACTGGTTAGCCATATCATCGCAATAGGCTTGCGTACCCTGTCCGAGTTCGCTGGCACGCTTGGCAACCTTCAGCGTGTTCTCGTCGTTCCCCATGAGAAAGAAAACGTCATTCCCCTCCATGCGGCGGAAACGTGCCTGCACATCTGCGCCCAGCTTTTCAAAAGCGGTGCCGATATGGGGCCGACTGTTGGGGTAATCGATGGCAGTGGTAAGGAAAAATTTCGGTGCGGTCATACCTGTCTTTCAGGGGAATGTGATGTCTTCATGATATTGATGACAGCTATTGAGACAGTGGAGTTCATGGCAAGTGAAGTTATGAATCCAAGTACTATTTCCGTTGTTCTGCAGCTTTTCGGAAAATGCCGACACTAAGCAGAACAATTGCGATAAGCTGCAAGGCTAAGCTCATACCACCATAAAACATTATTTGAGCGATATAGATATTCTGCATCTCGGTGGCGGACATCGGTACGTAAGATACAAAGGAGCCGACTATCAGCCAAAGAGTTACACCCATACTCACTGCGATTAATATCAACACTGGCCAAATGTTTTTCATATCAGATCGCTTTCAGCAAGCAAATCTTCACACATGTAAGGCAAAGAACACTATGCCGCTTTTTTGTGGCCGTCTCTGCCTCGATCCTGTGAACCAGCCCCCTCCTTCAATTGAGGCTGCCGGCTGTGCACTTTGTGGTTTTCATAATACTGCAGATATTTTTCCACCAGTTTCTTATCGTGGCGTATGATCAGTAGATTTTCGGCATTGGCATCTTCAGCCTGCCGTGTGAAATTGAAGCTGCCTGTAATAATCACTTTCTGATCAATGATCATCAGCTTGTTGTGAGCAATGGCATGTTCGCCATCGACCAGCACTTTCAGACCTTTTTCCATGCAACGTGGCATATCAGAACGCAGTTCCGCTTCATTGGAGCGGTCGAACAATATTTCCACATCCACACCCCGGTCATGTGCATCCATCAAGGCTTTGACAATCGGATCATAAGTAAACGAATAAGCCATCACCAGAATCTGTTTCGTGGATGCATTGATGGCATCGACAATGGCCTGCCCGCATCCGCCCTTAGGGGAAAAGTGAACATGAACTGCCGGTGGCGGAATAAATCGGCGCAGAATCATTCGTCCCCAGTAGACTGCCACCAGCGCTGCTGCAAAGCCTGAGCAGACCAGAAGTATGAGTGTTGTCATGACTTTACCACTCCACGCTTATTCGAAACCATACTTCGATTCGATGGCACGTTTCGACTGGTTGTATTCAACTTGAGTTACCCGACCTTCATCGCGGGCGATCTCCAGTTCATTCAGTTCACGCTTCTTGATACGCTGCTGGCAGGCCAGACTGGCACGATAGTTGATAACCCGTGCTTCGTTGTACCCGGCAATTGGATCCCACAGAATGGAAACAGGCCAGGTGAAGAGATCAACTGCTCCCAGCACATAATTGCCTGTGTAGAAGGAACCACAACCCGGAAGAACACCTAGGCAGGCTGCTAAAGTCGGGTTCTTCTCTTCAACGAGGACACCATCAGCCCGCATTTGCTGATATTCCGATTCCTGAATCGTGTTCAGACTACTGCAGCCTGAAAGCAAAGTGCCACACATCAGAAGATAAGCCATCTGGTGCATGCATTTCCCCCAGCAAATGTTGCCTAGTATGCGCGGTAGGCGGGAGATAACCTCAGCGTACGTTTTTGTCAATGGATGAACTGAGAGTTCCTGTTACACTGGACATGTTGTGGAAACAGGTGAATCAGATGAACTTTGATACAGCGTTGCTGGAAGCAGATGATGCACAGTGCTATGAAGTGACCACTAAAGCTCCTGGCCCAACAGGTAAATTGCCTCTGACGGATGAGATGCTCAAGCATTCGCCCAGCGGTGATCTATTTGGCTGGACGCAAAATGCTGGAATGGGTTGGGATCCCATAACACTACAGGGAAACGATTTCCTGCTACTCAGTACTCATGGCGGACTGCGGAATGCAGATGGTACAGCATTAGCCTTGGGCTACCACACCGGCCACTGGGAAGTGAATCTTCTGGTAGCCGAAGCAGCACGCGAACTCAAGAAACTGGGAGCAACTCCCTTTGCAGCTTATGTCACTGATCCCTGTGATGGCAGGACACAGGGTACTACAGGTATGTTCGATAGTTTGCCTTACCGTAACGATGCAGCCATGGTCATGCGTCGGTTGATCCGTTCCCTGCCTACTTGCAAAGGTGTCATGGGGATTGCCACCTGCGATAAGGGCTTACCTGCAACCATGATGGCACTGGCCAGTTGTCATGACTTGCCAGCAATTCTTGTTCCCGGTGGAGTAACCTTGCCCGCTGAAGACGGTGAAGATGCAGGTAAGGTGCAAACCATTGGCATTCGGTACATACATGGCTTGGTTACATTGGAAGAGGCGGCAGAACTGGGATGTCGTGCCTGTGGATCGCCCGGGGGAGGGTGCCAGTTTCTGGGCACCGCAGCCAGTGCACAACTTATTGGTGAAGCACTGGGATTAACCTTGCCCCACGCTGCGTTGGCGCCATCCGGGCAACCAATCTGGAAGGACCTCGCAACTCGCTCTGCTCGAGCACTGATGCAAATGCGGAAGAAAAAGATCACAACGAAGAACATATTTTCTGATGGATCAGCAAGAAATGCGATGGCTGTGTTCGCAGCAGCTGGTGGTTCTACCAATATGCTCTTTCACATTCCCGCCATACTGCACCAGGCCAAACTCGAACGCCCATCGCTCCAGCAGTGGATGGAATTCAACAGAAAAATACCACGCCTGGTAGATGCATTACCCAACGGCCCTGTTGGTCATCCCACCATTCGCGTATTCCTGGCAGGTGGCGTGCCGGAAATCATGCTCCATTTACGGGAACTCCATCAGATTGATGAAGGAGCTTTAACTGTTACTGGTGAACCGGTCGGTAGAATACTGGATGCCTGGAGAATCAGTGAACGCCGCAAGAGACTACAGGATAGATTGTTCCAATGTGATGGAGTCGACCCAGCTGATGTCATCATGTCGCCTCAAAGAGCGGGATCAAATGGTCTGACCAGTACAGTGGTTTTTCCAACGGGCAACCTTGTTCCGCAAGGCAGTGTCATCAAAAGCACGGCCATCGATCGTTCCATGATTGATGAAAACGGTATATTTCGACATACTTTTCGTGCCAGAGTTTTTACGACCGAGACAGCAGCGATGCAGGCGCTCAAGGCCAAGGATGAATCCGCCATCAAGCCGGGTGATGTCATCGTGCTGATCTGCCGAGGCCCCATGGGTGCGGGCATGGAAGAAACGTATCAGATAACTGCAGCGCTAAAGCATTTGCCTTGGGGTAAACAGGTGGCAGTTCTGACCGATGCCCGCTTTTCAGGCGTATCAACTGGTGCCTGCATCGGGCACGTTTCCCCAGAAGCCTTGGCAGGCGGACCTATCGGGAAACTAATCGAAAGGGATCTAATCGAGATAATCATCGATCAGCGTGAGCTAGCAGGAAGTGTCAATCTCATTGGACATGGCAACGAAAAGCATGATGCGACATGGGGTAATAGAGTACTCGAATCACGAGCATTCAGAACTGACTTGAGGCCTGATTCTTCCTTGCCTGAAGACACTAAACTGTGGGCAGCATTGATCCAGGCCAGTGGTGGTGTATGGGGAGGGTGTGTTTATGATGTTGACCGAATAATGCGACAATTAAAATCGTGTAATTCCTAGATGCGAATGAGAATTGTGGTCTATAGTTAAAGAATATGGGATGCAGGGGAGAATCATCAATCTTCTGCATTGCGGTTTATCTGTAAGTGTTCTTTTGAGAGTCGTCATGTTCCTTCGTCAGAAGTGTCCCAACTGCGGAAAAGAAGTTGAATTTGTCTATGTACAGATAGGCCATGGTATCTGTTGCAAGAAATGCAATTATGAATTCACCCTGACTGTCAAACGTCGCCCCATGTTACCTTATGTAATAGTATTGGCTGCCTTGGTAGTTCTTGGCGGTGTTGGTTATTACACCTTCAAGACTTTTCACGATTGGTGGATTTATCGATAGTAGCTCTGCCAAAAGTAGCTAAGATGCCTGCAGGTAAATCGGGGCATCATTCATGTCGGAACCAGTCCACGTTTCGTCTCATCCACTGATCGCTAGCCGCATTGCAGAACTTCGTCACAAATCGACTCAGCCAGCCCGATTTCGTGAACTGGTCCGGCAGCTATCGCAGTTATTGTTCTTCGAAGCAGCAGAAAAGTTGCAGGTAGAACCCATGAACGTTTCAACTCCATTGAGTGAAACCAGCGGATTGCGATTGAAACAGCGCATCGGACTGATTCCCATATTGCGAGCTGGTCTCGGGATGGTAGATAGTATTCTGGAATACATTCCTGAGGCCCAAGTCTGGCATCTGGGTCTGTATCGGAATGAAGAAACACTGGAACCGGTGACGTACTATAACAAACTGCCAGCCACACCTCGTATCGATCTTGCAATTGTTCTTGATCCCATGCTGGCAACCGGTGGCTCATCGATTACCAGCTTGAGTATTCTTAAACGCTGGGGCGCCAGAGAACTCTGGTATATTGGTTTGATAGCAGCCCCCGAAGGTGTAAAACGAATGCAGGCGGCTCACCCAGATGTTCCACTGTATCTGGGAGCACTGGATTCTCACCTGAACTATCAGGGTTATATTGTGCCCGGACTTGGTGATGCGGGTGACCGGCAATTTGCAACAGCGTAATCAAGGATAAAGCATGTCAGAAAAACTCCATTGGCACGGTGTGTTCCCCGCCATAACCACACCGTTTCATACTGATCTGAAGGTGGATCACTCATTTCTGGCAAGGCATGTGAAATGGCTGATCTCTAATGGCTGCCAAGGCATAGTGGCTTTGGGTTCATTAGGTGAAGGAGCCACGCTAGAAAAAGAAGAGAAACTGGAAATCCTGAAGACATGCAAGGCTGCCCTGGGCAATGACATCCCTCTGGTTGCTGGCATATCTGCGCTGAGTACAGCCGATGCTGTGCGTTTGGCCAAAGAGGCCCAGGATGCCGGTTGTCAGGGTTTGATGGTTTTGCCACCCTACGTTTACTGCTCCGATTGGCGTGAAATGAAAGCCCATGTTGCTGCGATTTTCAAAGCAACGAATCTGTCTTGCATGCTTTACAACAACCCAATCGCTTACAAGACCGATTTCCTGCCAGAACAGGTAGCGGAACTCTGCCAGGAGCATTCCAATCTGCATGCGATTAAGGAATCAAGCGCTGATGTTCGCCGAGTGACGGCTTTACGCGCCCTGCTTGGCGACCGCCTGGCATACTTTATGGGTGTTGATGATCTGATTGTCGAAGGAGTTCAGGCCGGGGCAACGGGCTGGATTGCAGGGCTGGTTAATGCATTTCCCAAAGAATCGGTTCAGATTTTTGAGTTAGCCCTGGCTGGTAAAGACACCAGAGCGCTCTATGAGTGGTTCCTGCCGCTGCTCCGGCTCGATGTGGTAGTGAAGTTTGTTCAGCTTATCAAGTTGACACAGGAAAAAGTGGATATGGGTTCTTCAACCGTCAGACCGCCACGGCTGAAACTAGTAGGCGCTGAACTGGCTGCCGCTGATAAGATTATTGACCATGCCATCAAGCACAGGCCCAAGTGATCAGATGCCAAAGAAATCACCATACGGTGTGCATCCTGGTGTGGCTATGACCATTCAATGGGTGAAAGACCTGCCTGCTAAAACCGGCAAGTCACTCGATGAATGGATGAAAACCATTGAAAAACAAAAGCTGAAAACCGAAAAGGAACGAGCAGAATATCTGAAAAAGATATGCGGTTTGGGAACCAACTACGCAGGATGGCTGGCAGCGCGATCCCTTGGCAAAGGTGATGAAGACCTTGATCCTGCAGCTTATTTGCGCAGTGCAGTGAACTGGGTGGAAGCCATGTTTGCCAGTAAACCGCTGATCAGACCTCTTTACGAAAAGGCTCTCTCATTGGGGTTGTCGTTGGGCAAGGATGTTAAAGTCTGCCCCTGCAAGACCATGATTCCCTTCTACCGCAACAACGTGTTTGCAAAATTAACTCCATCAACCAAAACCAGACTCGATTTGGGAATGTGTTTGCGAGGCATTCCATTTTCAAAGCGATTGACGGATACTGGCGGTACAGCAAAAAAGGATAGAATCACTCATAACATCGCCATCACCAAGCCTGAAGATTTTGATGATGAACTGATGAAATGGTTCCGCAAGGCATATGACATGGATGAGTAAGTCCACAGTATCCAAACAATTCAAACCCTTCTAGAATACATCCACTCGCCAACATCAATGAAAGAGGCACGTTAAGATGAACAAGCCAGTGCTTTGGATTATCGGTATCCTTGCGATTTGCACACTCGTGATTGCCGGTCAAGCTCAAGATAAAAAAGAGTCGACAACCTCGATCAGCAAACCGCCAGAAACGGTCAAAGTCGAACAGGGGAAATTCAGCGTCGATATCAACACCAAAGGGGTTTTCGAAGCTGAAGATTTTGAAGAGTTGTCCATCAAGCTTGAAGCCTGGACCGGAATGACAGTCTTGAGTGCGGTGCCACACGGCACAACGGTCAAGAAGGGCGATGTACTGGTGAAGCTGGATATGGAAAAGTTCAACAAAGCTTTGAAAGATCTGGATATTGAGCGTGAATTATCTGACCTTGCCTTCAAGCAGGCTGAAGAGGATTTCAAGACCTCTCAGAAGTTGTTGCCTCTGGATGAAGCAGCAGCCAAGCAGGCTTTTGAATATGCTCAGGAAGATTACAAGCGGTTTGTTGAAGGCGATCTTCCTCTGCTTAAGCGCAATGCTGAATTTACATCACGCAGTGCGAAGAACTTCTTCGATTATGCCTCGGAAGAACTCAAGCAACTTGAAAAGATGTACAAGGCTGATGACATCAAGGAAGAAACCGAAGAGATTATTCTCCGTCGTCAGCGTGATACTGTGGAAAATGCCAAGAATAATCTGCTTAACAGTGAAAAACGAGCAAACGATCAGCTCAAATATGAATTGCCACGTAGGGAGCAGAGCATGAAAGAGGCGAATGAACGTACGAAACTGAATTATGAGAAGTCTCAGATCACTATGCCAGCTCAAGTCAGGCAGAAACAATTGGCTTTTGAGAAGACTAAACTGGAACGGGCCAAAGCGCTGGAACGTTTCCAGAACATGAAGGCAGATTATGACAAAATGACCAACATGGTCGCTCCCTGCGATGGCATTGTCTATTACGGCAAGGCAACCAAGGGCCAATGGAATTCAAGTTCCGTGGAATCCAAACTGCAACCCAAAGGCACACTTCAAAACGATGATGTCTACATGACCATCATCAAATCAAACAAACTGGCTGTCCGATCCACCATCGATGAAAAAGACCGTCCCTTCATCAGTACTGGCGATGATGTCAGAATCATCCCCACCGTGGCTCCTGATAACAGGATCAAGGGCTCCGTTTCGAGTATCACAGCCATGCCGTTAGGTACTTCCTTCGAAATGCGATGCAAGTTGAACGAAGCAACAGACGGACTTTCACCCGGCATGACCTGCAATGTCAAAGTAAAGGGATATTTGAAGGAAAAGGCTCTGACACTTCCCGCGTCTGCCATTTCCTTTGATGAAGAAAATGAATCCTTTGTTGTCTATCTGCCAGCAACTGGCACGGAAAAGCCAGCGAAAAAGACAGTGAAAATCGGCAGACGTTCCGCTGACAAAGTCGAAATTCTCGACGGACTGGCAGCAGGTGATTCTGTGTTGAAGGAAAAACCTGCTAAGTAAGGCTGGCAGGAAACTATTGATGCTTGCGGGAGGAGAATTGTCCTCCCGTTATTTTTTGCGCGGCCTGGGTTGTTTGCGTTTGCTTGAATATCGGCTGCTGTGTGCTGAATCAAATCGAAGGATACATGCATCGGATTCGTCGGAGGAGTCATTATCCACGGCAGGTACTGCTTTCAGCAGAGGCACCGTTGAAATCCGCTTCGAATGATTCTGGCTTCTCAACGTCACAGCATAAGCAAGTTCGTTCCACAATGATTGAACGGTGGGATGTGCTTTGCCCATTCGAAACTGAATTTCCTGCAGCTTCTTACGTGCTTCGGCTTCCTTGCCTTCCTCCACCAGAGCTTGAATGAGGTTGCGCAGATGATCTAGATTATCCGGATCGAGCTCCACAGCTGTTTTCAGATGCTCCAGCCCACGCTTGGAATTTCGGTTCTGGAAGAGAAAATCGCCTAGTGCACGATGACATTCACTCGAATCTGGAGCGAGTTTAACAGCTTGTCGCAGATGCTTCAAAGCCCGCTGGCGATTTCCCGATTCGTCTTCATCATGCAGGTGTCCCAGCATATGATGCAATGCTGCATCATCGGGATCGCTGGCTAACGCTGCTTTGACATGCTGCCTTGCTGACAGATACTCCCCTTTCATACGCAACGCATCTGCCAATAGAAGTGAAGCATCAACACGCAGAGAAACTGGAAGGTCCAACTGCAGCAATCGCTTGAGGTAAATAATGGCTTTGTCTACCTGGCCGGCTTCAAGGAGTGTGCAACTGCGATTCCAGATGCCATCAGCAAAACGTACTTCGCCGTTCATACTCCGAGCCTCCCTGCTCGAATCACGATATCCTGTACAGTCATGCAACTTATAATGTTTTAATTCGTCACTTTCAAGACACTTTTACTACTTAAATTTCCCGGCAGCTACCCAGATCGCCTAGATTGACAATGTATGGCTAATCTCTTTCGGTTGATTCTTTGAGGACTGCTTCATTTACATAGATTGGTACTTCCGCAGTTACCGCTATGGCAATGGCATCACTAGGCCTGCTATCAATTTCAATCAGTTTGCCGTGTTGAACAACTCGGATTTTGGCATAGTAGGTTCCTTCCCGCAGACTGCTGATCATGACATCCTGTATGGTGCCGTCTAATTTTTCAATTGCTTCGCAGATAAGATCATGTGTCAACGGCCTGGGTGTAGGAACTCCTTTGACTCGCCGTTCGATGCTGACGACTTCAAAGAGTCCAATAACAATCGGGAAAATCCTATCTCCCTCAACTTCTTTGAGGTAGATCACATATTGTTCGCGAACATCATCCGTGACAATGCGGCGTAATTCCATGGGAACTGGCACGTTAAATCCTTCCGGTTTCAGGCTTCATGCTGCATATTCACAGGAAAACGTAGAGGATTCAAGCATTTTAACAACGGTTATCCCACTGAAATGCACGAGGAATCAGGAAAGTTCTGATCTGAAGCGAGAAAAAACAGACTAGCCGCTTGCGTACACCAGAGCCCAAGATACACTTATCGAGGGGACACAGTTGACTCGCTTCATTGGAGTGTCCTGGGAGTTACCCTGTTGCGCCCAACCCGGGTACCGAGGTGGTTCGATGTCTGTTCGTCTGAAAATTGGAAAATGCAGCCTTCTTGGAAACTACCGTGAAAACAACGAAGATGCTGTTGATGTCAAGGAATTACCGAGCTTAACAGTTGCTATTGTCGCTGATGGCATGGGTGGGCAGGCCGCGGGCGAAAAGGCCAGCCAGATGGCAACAGAGATTATTCCACGGGAAATCAGCCAGAACGTTGAAAACTCAACCAGTTCAGATGATATCAGAAAAGTTGTCAGGAAATCCATTGTCCAGGCCAACGAAGAGATTATTTCGTTAGGCCAACTGGATCGCGATTATCGAAATATGGGAACCACCGTGGTTGGAGTTGCCTGGGTTCCTGCCTTTCGTGATGATTGTCTGTTTGTCACCGGTGTGGGTGACAGCAGGGCTTATCTGCTTCGTGACGGTAAAATCGATCAGTTAACTATTGATCATTCTCTCGCGCAGGCATTGGTCGAAGCTGGTACCATTACACCTGAAGAGGCAAAAGAACATCGCTTCAAGAATGTTTTGTGGAAATACCTCGGTAGTAAAGAAGTAGGCGAAGGCCCTGAAGTTAAAACATTATTTGTTCGTCCCGGTGACAGAATTCTATTATGTACAGATGGACTTTGTGGCGTAGTTCCAGACGAACGTGTAGCCCAGGCCATGCAGGAGCACAAAGAAACCCAGAGTTGCTCTGAAGCGCTGTGTCAGTTAGCCTTGGATTTAGGCTCTCGCGATAATGTCTCCTGTATCGTGCTGGATGTCACGGACGGTTAGTGGATCTCATTGACATATCATAGCCATTACAATTGAATATCTTCACCAGCATCTACGTCTGTTCTGGTGTATGATGTAGTATGGATTTATTCTCAGGCTAATACTTTGAGTTCACCCCCACCACAATTTGATCTTAAGGCAGGCATGGAGCCTATTCCAGGATGCCGATTGATCAAACGCATTGGCCGTGGCGGATTTGGCGAAGTCTGGGATGCCCAAAACATTCAGGATGACTCACGACTGGCACTCAAGTTTCTCGATTGTAAACATCAGCCCGCCAGCCTGGTAGTCAATGAAATCAAACTCCTGATCCAACTGCGTGATCTGCAGCACGATAATCTCCTGCAGTATTACAGCGTGACTGCCAGTAAGAACATCATTATCCTCACGATGGAACTGGCGGAAGGCAGTTTGAATGATCTGCATTACATTTACCGCATGGATCACAAATCACACGTGCCTTCCAGCGTGTTGATCAACTTGATGTCGCAAGCAGCTAGCGGGCTGGATTTCATTGCCCAGCAGAAATTGACGCAAAACTCCATGATGGCTCAGCATGGTATGCAGCACTGTGATATCAAGCCCAGTAACCTGCTTTTACTCTCCAATAAACTGAAAATTGCCGATTTCGGTTTGTCAGGCCCCCAACTCTGGAATGCCAAGGGGAAAGCCTTTGGTACTCCTCTGTATGCGCCGCCAGAGTTATATGAAGGCAAGGCCAATACCAGAACGGATCAGTTTTCGCTTGCAGTGACCTACGTTGAATTACGAACTGGGCAGTATCCTTATCCGATGTCAACGGATGGATCTTTCCCGAATGTTTCGCCCGATCTTTCGATGTTGCCTGAAAGTGAACGACCCGTAGTGGCTCAGGCGCTTTCCCCACAATGGCTCAATCGATTCAATTCCTGCCAGGATTTTGTTGACGCATTAGTCAAGGTGGTTGTGCCCAGTTCCCGCGGCCTGCCTTATGTCAAACGCAGTTCATCGCATGGCTCATACCGTCGCTGAGTTTCATCCATGAAGCACTCTCCCGGATTTCTGCAACTGGTGAATGATGCCAAAACCCGCATCAGGGAAATATCACTTCATGAATTGAAAGCAAAACTGGCGAGTGCCAAGCCGTTTATTCTGATTGATGTGCGTGAAGAAAGTGAATGGCAAGCCGGGCATCTGCCGAATGCCATGCACCTGGGTAAAGGGATCATTGAGCGAGATATAGAAACCAAGGTACCTGAGAAAAATCAGGAAATTGTTTTGTACTGTGGTGGTGGATTCCGTTCCGCCCTGGCCGCTGATGCCTTGCAGAAAATGGGCTATACCAACGTGCTTTCCATGGATGGAGGCTTCAGGGCCTGGAAAGAAAACAACGAACAAATCGTTCATTGATACTATTATGATAATCGTACCAGTAGCCGTTCCAGTGTTGCAGCAGGGGAGAGCATTCCACTGCTCTTTAACGTGATTTCTGCTTCCATCAGCCAGTCAAAGAGTCGATCTGCTTTGGAGCCTAGTTGCTTCAAGTGCTGCTGCACCGATTGAGCTTTAAAGGGTGGTAACCCTGCCTGGGCCACAGCACCCTGCAGGCTCATTCCATCCTGCAGCAAACGATGAGCCTGTGCCATCTTTCTGAGCTGCCATGCCATACCTGCCAGGAGACCTAAGGGTTCTTCACCCTGATCGATCAGTCTTGCCAGGGTTTGAAACGCAGACTGGCGCTGATTGGCAGCCAGGGCATCGAGCATCACCCAGACGGTGCTGTTTCTATTGCGTGCCACCAGGTTCTCGACATCCTTGACAGTAATTGCATCCTGGTTGCCAACAAAAGTTGCCAGCTTGGCCAGTTCCTGATTGAGCAGCCCCAGTTCAGGCTCAATCAGCTCTACCAGAAGCTGAACGGCTTCCGGCTGCATTTTCTTGCCATACTGTTGAGTACACCACTTGGTGAGAAAGCTGGTCAGGAGATGAGGCTTCTTGTGTTCGCAGGTAATGGTCTGTGCTTCGGGCAACTGCTTGGCTAACCGTGTATTGCTTTTCCAGGTAGAGACCTCAAGCACCAGAACTCCACAAGCACTGGGCTTCTCCAGGTACTTCTCCAGTTTTTCCCGGTACTTGCTGACAAAGTCGTCTGCATTGCGAAGCAGGACCAAGCGGGTAGGGTGACCGAACGGCGGAGTCAACAGATCATCTTTTACCGTCGCCCAGTCGACTGATTCTCCATCGTAAATCGAACGGGCCATTTCGGCTGATTCGGGTAGAACAAGCGATTCGAGCTTTTCGCAGACCAGTGTCTTGAGATAGTATTCCTTGCCTGCAACTACGATAACAGGCTTCACATCATACTTGGCATTCTTTTCCAGTAACGACCAGCCGTCCATTGCTCTCCGTTCATCAGAGTGAATACAACGAAATCTTGTGAGTTGTGGCAGGGTCGTAACTGTACTCAGTTTCGACCCTGTTCAATGGATATTCAACAAACTGTTATGCAGCCAGTTCCTGTCCTGACATTTCTCTATTGATTCGTTTTAAACAAACCAGCAGTACCCACATCAGATTGATGGAGCCAATAAGGAATATCGTCCACGGGCCACCATCACCCATGCCATAACTGTGTAGACCGGCACCCAAAATAAAGTTAACGCCATACCACGACATGACGATGGCAGAGAAGCAAACAACCGAGGCGATTGCCATGCCGAAGTCTTTCACCCAGCCGATGTAACGGGCATGCAACGGCAACAGATAAACCACCAGTGCAATCAGTGCCCAGGTTTCCTTGGGATCCCAGCCCCAGAATCGCCCCCAGGATTCTGCAGCCCAGATACCGCCCAGCAACGTACCAACACCCAAGAGCAATACTGCAACCTTGATGGCTGAGTAGCAAAGATTGGAAAGATTCTTCAGCAGATCGCGGCGATCGGAATTGAACCAATAGAGCACCAGAGAAATGTTTCCAATCGCCCAGGCCAGCGCACCTGCTGCATAGCTGGCCACAATGGTCATCACATGGATGATCAACCAGTAATTGCTGCGGAGCACGGGTACCAGTGGGTCAATCTTGGCATCGAAACCACGGCTATATGGTAGTTGATCAGCAAGGATCATCCCGAGTGTAGCGACAATCGAACCAGCGAGGATGATTATGGTATTTCGGTAATAACATTCGAGCATCAATGCGAATACCGCACCCATGCTGGCGACGAACACTACCGTTTCAAACATGTTGCTGACCGGAGGTCTGCCTGAAATCATCACCCGACCATAGTAAGCGAATATCTGGAAGCCAAGAGAAATGAGCAGTGGTGCAAAGCCTGCAAAGTAAAGTGTCCGGTTATCCAGTCGCAGTGACAGTGCAAAAAGTATGACTGCTGCCAGCATGGAGATCCAAGCCCACTTGAAAGGCTCGACTCGATTCAACGTGAGTTCCAGTTGAGTCGTATTCTCACCAGGATAATTGCCTTGGGTAAATTCCCTGCTGACTTCGGTAAGAGTTTTCTGGAAGGCCAGCGTGGCATTCTGGAATTCGCTGCCATTCCCGCTGCGGTACGCATTGCCCACGGCATCGTAGGCAGCCAGCACCTGTTTGGCTTGTGTTTCAGGGAATGGTTGTGATTTGATTGCTGCCAGGTACATATCGGGATGCTTGATTTCCAGATATGCCATGTACATCTGGTTGTGTCGCTCATCACCAACGATGAAAGGCTTGCGGATATTCTGGATGGATTGTTTGAGATTCTTCAGCGCAACGCGATCCTTGGCTACGGTTGTTTCGCTTTCGGGCGGCATCATCTCGGTGATCTTCTTTTTCATCTCCTGTTTAGTGAGGTTTGCCTGGCCCATGCTGGCTGCGAATTTGGTGAAGTCTGCTTCGGACATTTTATCGAGTTGTTCCAATGCTGATTTTCTGGAAGCAGCAACCTGTGAATCGGCACGTTTCTGAAAAACAGCTTCCAAATCGCGAATGACAGGCTCAATCTGATTCTCTTTAAGCGCCTGCTGGAATGATTCGAGCGATTTGCGTACTTCTTCTGAAAGATAAAGTCTGGGCAGCAGGCTGACTCGTTGGCTCATAATGTCCCACCACGCCATATTGGCATTTTCCTGGGGACTCAACATGGGAGCACGCATGGTCGTGGTGATGTAACGCAATTCACCCATCGAGAACCAGGATGAGTTGGGAACTTTATCCAGCGCAACATAATGAACCGGGTCGGCCAGGAGTCTTCGGTTTTCCCGTTCTGTTGCTGCTTTGTTCCGCAGTTCCATGGAGCCGGTAATGAGCTGGTAGTAGCCAAATCGGTCAGATACCGATTCTGCCTTGCGTTCAAGAGGTTCCAGACTCTGCTTATAGTGATCCGGGTCAACATCGCGCTTTCGATTCACTGCAACCACCAAGCGCTGGAAGGGGACGGACTTGTGTAGGTCATTCGGAGAAATTCTCTTGGAATGCACTTTCTCGGCATGTTGAGGATCATCTTTGTCCACGCCATAAATCGCTGCTCGTAACTCGTGGTCTTCACACAAAATGATCGGGTAGTTGTCCCAATCGATTTTGTTCTTGTCTTTTTGTTGTGGCACATAGAAGAGCCAGGACATGAATATTGGCATGGCCTTCTGGCCATCCAGGCTGGCACGGCCTGTGATTTTGCGTACCGTTTCGATGGCCACGGTCTGCAGCGGCTTGATGCGTCCCTCTTCCAATACCGGCCAAGATGCCCAACTCGAATAGTCGTACTCGGGCAATTCCAGCCGGGTTTCGGAACTCGTCTGCGTTTGAACGGCCAGCCCATACCAGTAAGGCTCAATCACCTTGTAAGCCATGGCAAGGAGAAGAATGCTATTACCGGCGATGAGCACCAAAGTGATCGCGCGACGTGTTGTCCAGGTTGAATCGTTCATCATTCACTCCTTCTCAGGAGATTTAGGCTCAGTGAGATTTATACCGTTTGGCGTTTTTTCGGTTTGAAGAAGTAAGCTTTCATGTAATACATGGTTGCAATACCCAGCCCCAGCATACCCGTTCCCAGATATTTCAGCCAGAGACCCGGGTCGCGACCTACCGTAAATACAGAACCTGCCATGGGTTTGCCAGTCGTTTCATCCAGGCCAAACTGCTCAAAACGAGATTGATATACTTTGAAACCACGATGATCGAGCGGTTCGTTCATGGTGATCATGAAGTTGTCGCCGTGGTAAGCCTGGCCGCCGAAGAACTTATAGAGTTCGCTGAGTTCCTTTTCATCGTTTACTTTGACGAAGCTGGTATAGGTGGCAGCGCGGGTAGTGCCGGGATCAAGTTGCGATTCTGCCCGTGTTAATTCAATGGAAAATGGCAATTGCATCTGCTGATACCCGAAAGTCAGCTTGATTGGCTCGTTGAAAGTCTGGTTATCAAGTGTGCCCGAAATGGCGAAATGAGCCTGTCGGCCCAATGCGATCCACCGTTCTTTGGAAAAGGCATGTGTCTGATTCTGCAAGTCTTTCTTCGTCAGAATTACACGACAGAGTAAGGCAGGGGGATTTTCTTCATCCAGAAGTCCAGGTCGCTTCGTTATAGGAACCACGCGCTGCACGCAAGGTTTCGCATGAGGCAGATGCTCGGTGATAATAAAGCTGCCCGCATGGCGATCCCAGATACGTTGCTCTACTCCACTGGGTGGCGCTTCGCCGGAATCTTCCAGCAACATTTTGCCATCCTGCTCGATGAAGGTTCTGAAATAAAGTTTTCCATCCGTGGTCTGCATGAATTGCAGCAGTGATTTAATGTGCGGTCTGCCCGTCGCCAGTCCGTCGTACCCGAAACGAACATCAGGTGCATGGTAGAAAACAGCAGGCAACCCCTCTGCCAGGTCTGGAGTTGGTGTGCTGAGATGATCGAGTGGGCCTGGATATTCCACTTTGCGACCAGCGATCTGGTACTTGGTTTTCTTGCCGTCGGGAGAAATGACTTCCCCGGTTACCACTGGAAAATCGGGAGACTCATTGACATCCTGGCTGTTAGGTCGTGGAACGTATTTTTCCAGAACAAGCTGCCAGCCTGATTTACCAAGTGGAACTGTTTTGCCAATGTTGCTGGCAACATCCACGCGGATCTTTTCCTGGCCGATAGCGAACACCAGTTGGCCCTGCTTCCCTCGCTGATCGTTACTGACTGGTTTGGTGAATTCATCAATCAGAGCAGAATGAAATTTGCCATGAAATTCAATCAGCATGTTGTTGCGAATAGTATTCAGATACGGGAACAGGTTACGGTCCTGATCCATCGCCAGCGCGATCCAGGAAGGTTTAACCCGCATGGTCTCTTTAGTGTTGATTTCGAGTTTCAGTGCTGGGAAACCGAACTCTTTGCTTTCCGCTGCTTCGAGTGTTTCCAGGCGGCTATGCGGAAGATGGGCTATGACTTCCAGTCGTAAATCATCATACAAAGCAGTGCTGATGGAACGAGGAAAAGGATTGGCGAGCCAGGCCATGGAACCGATCAGTCCGGGAACCTTGATGGATTTCCCTAATTCCGATCCCCAGGGAAGCGGTCCTGGTTTTACATCAATCTGTTTGTTCTCCCATTCACCTTTACCAGTTTTTTCCTGTCTTAAACGATCCAGAGAAAGAATCATCTGCTGGCTGAGACTAACCTCATTGGATCGTTGGGGAATACGCAACTGTTCCGAAGCAAAAGGGGAATCGACCAGTCGCATCATGGCATCCACGCCAAAAAAACTGTTGAGCACGCCACCAGCGAGCATGGTTAACAAACCGACATGGGTGATCAGGAAACCAGTCTGATGCTTCTTCCAGGGCCACTTCTTCATGGCAGCAAAGAAAATACATAAAGCCAGCACACCCAGCAGTGCGGTAAACCACCAGGAATAATAGACCAGTTCCTGAGCGATTTTGTCGCTGTACCATGATTCCAGGCAAGTTCCAATAATCATGGCGATGGTGAAAACACTTCCCGCTGTCAGCGCAAGGTGAAGCGAACCAAGTGTACGTGCCATCTTCCAGAACGGTGCTTTCGACGTTGCCCCTGTTTGGATGGCAGGCTTGTTTGCCGGCGAATGGTCAATTTTCTTGACATCGCGCGGCGCGGTTGAGGTCATGCGTCATTTCCCGAAATCACAAAAGACAAGACAAGTCAAGAACCTTGTCCAGAACTGGTGGGATGTCTACATTTTACGTGCCAGACTCTGTTTGCATATAGTTTGCTGCAAACTACTTTATCGAATTCCGAGATGTAGTAATAACACGGCTGAAAATTCCTGTTTAAATGAACCTTACTACTTGCTGGTGCTGAAAGCGTAAATGGTTGTCTGGCGGTATGTTTCGCCTGGATTCAAAACGGTCGTGGGAAACTGCGGTTTATTGATGGAATCAGGATAATGTTGTGTTTCGAGACAGAAACCGGCGTGTTGCTGGTAGACCACCCCATTTTTTCCCGTCAGTTTGCCATCGAGAAAATTGCCTGTGTACAGTTGAACGCCGGGTTCAGTGGTTAAAACATGCATCACTCGACCCGATTGCGGTTCAACTACACTAGCGCAAAATCGCAAATCAGCCTGGTGTCGTTTAGACATTGACTGTATTTGCTCATCCTGTTTCTCAATGACAGCCTGCCCCTGTTTCGCGGAATACTTCGCAGAATGTACCAGGTAGTTGTGATCATATCCTTTCGCAGGCGTCGAATAGAGTTGTTCGATGCGTTCACCTATAGTGTGTTCCTTGCTGAAGAAATCGAGCGGTGTCCCTGCTACATCGTCAACCTTGCCTGTCGGGATCATGGTCTCATCGGTTGGCGTGTACTGGCTGCTGTTAAGTCTCAGCTTATGCCCCAGAACGTTTTCCTTGCCGCCTGTCAGATTGAAATAGCTGTGATTGGTCAGATTCAGTGGAGTGGCTTGATCTGTCGTTGCTTCATACTCGATTTTGAGTTGATTGTCATCTGTCAGGTAATAACTCACCAGGGTGGTTAAAGTACCTGGATAGTTTTCCTCACCGTCCTTGCTGACATACTTGAGTTTGATGCCCTGATAATCGGGGCCATCCACCTGAGATAGGAACTGCCAGACTTTCTTATCAAACCCGACCTTGCCGCCGTGCAGACTATTGGGGCCATTGTTCACCTCAAGCGAATACTCTTTACCATTCAGCGTGAACTTGCCTTTGGCAATACGATTGGCCACCCGGCCAGTGATGCAGCCAAAATAAGGATGACCTGCCAGGTAACCTTCCAGATTGCTGAAACCAAGACAGACATCGGCGAACTTGCCCTCACGATCGGGGACATGCAGTTCCTGAATGATGCCGCCATAGGTTAGTATTTTGACCACCATGCCGTTCTTGTTGGTCAGAATGCATTGGTCAACCGCCTCCCCCGTGCTGGTTTTCCCGAAGGGTACTTTTTGAAAGGTGGCTCGGCCTTGTGCCTGGATCGGTGTTGTTACGCTCATCATCAAAAGTCCAGTCAAGAGAATAGGCAACCGGTGCATGACAGAGTCTCTCCGTGCTTGGTAGCTTGCAGTGTATAATCGAAGCAGGGTATTGCAACTGTTTTTCAGGCCAGACTCGCCGTAGCATCTGGCGCAATAACCCCTTATGATCTACATAGATTCTTAACGTATTCTACATCTTTAACTCTAGGATGAGCCTGCATCGTGGTGTAGCGAAGCAGGCTCAGCCGGAAGGATTCGTCTTATGTCGATCCACATGAATCGTGATCTGGAAAAGCTCCAGAAACGCATTCTCTCACTGGCAGGTGATGTCGAACGCTACGTGGAAAAGTCCATCTCAGCCTTGTTCAACCGAGACGCAGAACTGGCAAGGGAATTAATGGATGATGACAACGCCATCGATGAGGAAGAAAACCAGATCGAAGAAGACTGTCTGAAAATCCTCGCATTACACCAACCTGTAGCGATCGATTTGCGACGTGTTGCCACTATTTTGAAAATCAATGGTGACCTGGAACGAATGGCGGACCTGGCCGCGAACATTGCCGAGCGGGTTTACAGCCTGGCCATGTCCTCGCCAATCCCCATTCCTGCCACGCTGCGAACGATGGCCGATTTGGTCAGTTCCATGTTGCGAGACAGCCTTGATGCATTCATGAACCTCGATTCTTCATCCGCCAAGCGTGTGTGCAGGCTGGATGACTCGATTGATCTGTTCAACCGCGAGATCATTGTCGAGATCATCCGCTTCATGAAGCAATCAACTGACAATGTCGAACCAGGACTGAACCTCTTTTCCGTGGTCCGCCAATTGGAACGAATTGGCGATCACGCTACGAACATTGCAGAGGATGTTGTCTACCTGGTGGATGGAACTATCATCAGGCATCATCCCGAAGCAATCAGAGATTGAAATCAATCCTGTTGCTTGAAACTGTGGAGATATGCAAAGCATGGCCAAGGACAAACTGCTACTGGTGGAAGATGAACGATCATTGACGGATGTGCTGGTTTACAATCTGGAACGGGATGGCTACGAAGTATTCGTCGCTCACGATGGGAAAGATGGATTGCGGAAAGCTCAGACCATTCTGCCCGATGCCGTTATTCTTGACCTGATGCTGCCTGGAATGAGTGGCCTGGATGTCTGCAAGGAATTGAAATCATCGAATAAAACCTCTTCCATACCCGTATTGATGCTGACCTCCAAATCGGAAGAATCGGATCAGATCGTAGGCTTTGCCGTGGGGGCCGATGACTATGTCACCAAGCCCTTCAGTACCAAAGTACTGTTACAGCGCATCAAGGCGTTATTACGCCGAAAATCTCTGCCTGAATCGGTAGATAACGATTTTCTGGCCTTTGGAAAAATCAAAATTGACAAGCGCAGCCACAAGGTGTTGCATGGCCACCATACCCTGGCCCTGACTCCGACAGAATTCCGGCTGCTGGAGACATTGATCAGGCAACCTGGAAGGGCCTTCACCCGCCATGACCTGATGGATTCTGCCATTGGTGATGGGGCGATTGTTCTGGAAAGAACTATTGATGTGCATGTGAAATCATTAAGACGCAAATTGGGTTCTGCAGGTGATTTCATTGAAACCGTTCGAGGGATTGGGTACCGGCTCAAAGAATCTCCAACCTGAGGTTCTTTAACATTAGCTTGTGCTGTGTCATAAATGGCAATATGATAGGGTCGTAAGGGCTGAATACAGCACAACCCTAGTCTGCTACGGGAATTGCGCTTTTCACAGAATCTATTCTCCTTTACAATCGAACTCAACTATTCATACGTCTGTATGGTAGGGGCACGTTCTAGCCACCAGATAGCTACCTGTACGACGAAGGAGTTAAGAATGCCCGCACCGAATAAGTCCAAGCAACCCAAGAAGTTGGACAAATCCAATAAGGGCGAAGCTCCAAAGAAAAAGAAAGGTAGTTCCAGCAGTCTTCTGATCATCCTTTCAGTAGTTGGTGTTGTTGTCCTGCTCGGAGTGGGTATTACTATTTTCATGCTGATGTCGGGTGGTGAAAAACCACCGCTTTCTGGTCCAACAGGCAAACAGACTGCCAATAATCAGCCACAATCAGGCAGTTCAGAAGAAGGCACGGGCACTGCACAGCCTGATGTTGCTGAACTGACCACTAAGGCTTCTGAACTAGCTGATTCCCTGGCAGATGTTGCCAAGGCGGAAGAAGCTGGCAAGAAACTGCGTGAGCTTCTCGAGAGCGACGTGGTGAACAAGATTCAAGGTGGCAAGAATGCCCTGCTGAATGCCATTAAAGATAAAGCTCTGGCAGGAAACGCAGGGGCCAGACAGTTCATCAAAGCACTGTCGAAAGACAGCTCCAATGCAACGTTGGCACAGGCAGCACTCAGAATTTATGAAGACTCATTGAAGCAGGCAGGCGAGAAAGATGATGCAGCCATGTCGACTTCTGTCGGCGAAGAACCAACCAATTATCTGCCTAACCGGGTGGATGTTGTCTTTCATATGAACCTGAACAAATTCCTTGACAGTGAATACAACAAAGGTCTTTTTGCAACGGGTGCGTTCAAGAAAGAAGATATTGATAAACGGATTGGCATGCCTGCCAA
This sequence comes from Planctomycetia bacterium, assembly GCA_016795155.1. Taxonomy (NCBI): domain Bacteria; kingdom Pseudomonadati; phylum Planctomycetota; class Planctomycetia; species Planctomycetia bacterium. The sequence continues at coordinate 24,919 of JAEUIE010000050.1, forward strand.
CATGATCGAACAGGTAGTTCTGGGTGGCATCAAGGATTACAACCAGGTGGTGGGAGTTATCCGAACTACTTCCCCATACAACTGGGATGATGTTAAGAAAACCATCCAACTTAGTGAATCAGGGAATACCATCAAAGGTAAAACCTATTACATCGGCAAAATTGATTTCATGACCGAATTTCTAGGTCAACGCATTCCCGGATTGGATGCACTGAAAGACAAGGCGGCATTCTGGCGAGTAGATGTCAAAACACTCGTATATGCAGATGAAGTGACCATGAAGGATCTGCTCGAGAATCCACCTACAGTTGAAAAAAATCTGGATCCACCAACAACGGCAGCTTTGCCTGGTGCTTCCGGTGGTAATGGTGCACCACCCGATGGGCCAACGAGTGGTGGTATTTCAGTCGGGGGGCTTGGTGGTGCTGAAGGCGGGACAAACGTTTCGGGTGGCACTGGTGCGCCTTCTGCATTGGGGGGAGGGGCATCCCAAAAACCTAATGAAGGTGCAAGTGCAGGATCAGTCAATCTTCCGGATTCATCTCGTGTTGAGAGATATCGTACACTTGATGGAAAGATGCGTCGTCTTATCAAATATACCGAGGATACAAAGATTGAATCGTTATGCCTTTTTGCAGACAAGGCAACATCCAAATTTCCTATTCTCGTTGAATACATGTTTTATCTGAATCGCCTTCCCTCTGTGCGAAATAAAGAGATTGACACGTTGGCTGTCGCGTTACCAGCTGTCACAGGCTCACCTTCATTACGAGTAGGAGTTGCGTGCAAAGGCAGAAGTGTTGTTCGTGAAATCACGAATGATATTGAAAAGCTCTTGACATCAATTGCCAAGGATGATCTGCATGATATTTTTGGCTTTGACTTCAAATTGAAGCAGGTTGCTGGATTTACAGAAGATCAGCAGGCTTCGATAGGTGGTGGTATTGGCGGTCAAACTGGCGGAACATTTGGCAGAAGTACCTTAGGTGGAAAAGGCGGCATGGCTCCTGGACCTGGCGGTGGTGCGGGTGCACCTGGTGCGACATCGAGTTCAGGTGGTGGAAACGCTCAAGGTATCACTGGTGGTGGATTTGGAACTGGATTAGCTTCAGAAGGAAATAGTCCTCCAACAAATCTCGGTCAACAAGGCAGACCTGGTGCGCAACAGGTTTCTACCGCAACTGATACTGAACCATCAGGCAGCCTCTCTATCGAACGTTCTGAAGAATACATCATCATTACTGCAACGGTGAAAAGCTCATTATCTGACTTTACCCAAAAACATATGAAGGGTTGGATGCAGCAGATTCGAGGCAAGCAGGAAATTACCAGTGGTAAATTCAAGTATGGTGACCTGGCAGCGAGTCTTAACTACCTCAAAGATGATTTGAAAAACAATAAACGCCCAGTTGTATTCCCCTTTGGCGCTCATCCACGTACTTTCGATGCAGAACGAGGCCCACGTCCTTACCCTGCTCACGAACGGGTCAGCTTCTTCAGGGAACTGTTGCCTTACCTCGGAGATGATAGGTATTTCAGCATGCGGGAGAGCATCGATCCAGAACGCTCCTGGCGTACTCCTTCGAATTTGGAAATGGCACGCATTGTTGTGCCGCACTTCCTGAATCCTTCTGCAGGCACTTCTTCCATATACGTTAATATGCATGGAATCGATCAGCCACTGGCTGCAACGCATTTTGTCGGCATGGCTGGTGTCGGGCCAGATGCAGCATATCTTCCCAAGAGTGATCCTCGCGCCGGTATCTTCGGCTACGATCGCCAGACTTCTCCGGATGATGTTAAAGATGGCTTGTCCAATACCATCTTCATGATTGAAGCTGACAAAGCGCTGTTAGGTCCCTGGCTGGCGGGTGGTGGTTCCACCGTACGTGGCACGAGCCTGGCTGGCAATGATGTAGGCAAGCGTGGAGGCTTCTCATCCCCCAGCTACTCCGGCAAGCAGGGGGTATGGGTAATGATGGCTGATGGATCGACACGTTTCCTTTCCAAGGATGTTTCGCCTGAAGTCTTCAAGGCATTGTCAACCATGAATGGCGGAGATAGTGCTGGTGCCATTGATCTGATCGCAAGCAAGGTGACATTCGAAGTAGGTCCGCGAAGCGATGCTGGTACTCCAACTGCTACCACCAAGAAGAAACGTCTGGTGGAAGAAGAGGAAGCACCTGTCAAGAAGTAATTGATTCAACAACTCTCAGGCAGCTCTGGCTCACTAGCCAGAGCTGTTATTTTTTCCAGTGAAAGGCCAGCCCGCGATACCAGTCTGCACTGGCGCCTAACCAGCGGTTCCAGAACTTGTCTTGATGAAGTATCTGGCTCCATTTTTTCCGCATTAATTGACGGTAATTCTCGTCAGAGTAATCAATGGTTCGTGTTGCTGATTCATGATGGATCAGCTTTGCCTGCGGATTGATTATCACCTGATATCCCGCTTGCCTGAGACGCAGGCACAAATCAACGTCGTTATATGACGTTGGAAAAGTCTCAGTATCCAGACCGCCCTGCTCAAGGTAAAGCGATTTTCTTATGATCATGCAGGCGCCACTCACTGCAGAGACTTCACGCGAAAGCCTGCTGATTCCCCGATCCAGGCCATCATGCATGATGGCATCAGAAAGGTTCCGGGCCATAGCTTGTGATTCAAGCACGATGCCTGCGTGCTGGGTTCTGCCATCAGGGTAAATAAGCCAGGCGCCACAAGCCCCCACCTCGGGAAAACTGCACTGACTGACAAGAACATCAAGCCAGTCTGTGGAGAGCACTTCTACATCATCGTTCAGCAGCAGGAGGTACTCTCCCCGGGCATGCAGGGCAGCTTCGTTATTGAGTTTTGAATGATTGAACGGAATGTCCATCCTGATTATCTGGTCCGCTGGACATTGTTCCAGATAATCGAGTGTGTCGCTTTCAGTTGAGCCATTGTCTATCACGATGATTTCATAACGTGGGTATTGCGTAAGACTGCGAATGCTGTTCAGGCATTTGTAAAGCAGTTCAACATTGTTCCGCGTTGGAATCAGTATGGAAACCAGTGGCTTTTCTGTTTTCTGGTTGACATGATATGTACAGGCTCGTGGCCCATCTATGATCTCGCATGTCTGGTTTCTTCTTCGAATCGATTCTTCAATAATCTGGCGACCTGTTTCGTGGCATCGTCGATTTATTTCAGCTCGCGAGGATAGGCCTCCTGTTCTCCAGTGATAATAGATTCCAGGAACATGAACGACGCGACAGCCGGGCTTATCGGTAATGCGTACTGCCAGTTCCCAATCCTGCGAGCCATCAAATTCGCTTCGGCACCACTCTTGGTTAACGAAGGCACGGCGATACATGCACAGGTGACCAAAGTACATCATGCCACGCAGCAGCCAGGGCGACCAACCAGGTTTGAAGAATGGTTCCGATCGCCTGCCACAGGCATCAATACGGTCTTCGTCGGTGTAAAAAACGTCGCCTGATGAGTTCTGGGCAGCACATGCCAGTGCCTGTAATGCCTGGGGGTGCAATGCATCATCCTGATCCAGGAAGGCGATGTATTCGCCGGTCGCCAGGTTGATGCCAGCATTGGTAGCCTGCGATATTCCCTGGTTGTAATCGCTGTTTACCAGTTTGATGTTCGGATATCGATGGGTGAGTTCAGTGAGTTCATCCAAGAGACAGGGATTGGCGCTTCCATCATCGCTGATGCACAATTCCCAATGGGAATAGGTCTGCTTTAATACAGAATCAATGGCCTGATGCAGATGATCCAACCGCGGCCTGAATATGGGGATGACAATCGAAATGAGTGGCTGTTCGATTGGCATCGGCATTGAATGCAGATCATGTTCACGCAACCAATGCTGGTACTCGCGCTGTGTACCCGAAAAGTCTGACGATAACTCAGGATCATCCTGCAGAGTAAAGCGGTCAACGATTAATCTTGAAAAATATTGGGCTTGTTGCCCGAATGAGTCGATGGCGCGAATTTCCAGCGTATACTCGCCATCTTTGAATTGCTTAGGATCAGGGCAAAGTCGAAAGCCCGGTGATTGTTTCTGCTGAAAATGAGGGAATGTTTGAAAGACATCAGGCCTGGGAATATCGCAAGTGGTTTGAGCGATCAACTGGTTATCCACCCAGCCTTCGATCTTTACAGGGCCAGCGGTGCTTGAATAGGCCCAGCCCGTGATCGAACCGCAGCCGGTCAAACGCGGTTCACCATCCAAGGCAAGCAGAATGGGTGTCTGGTGAAATTTCCAGCGCCGGTACAAGGCCCTGCTGCTTCGCCAGGAATGAGACAAGGTCTTGAACAGCTTGCCTGATGGCCTGGCATGAGGATCACTTCCTGCCCAACTGCGATAGAGTTGCCGAACTCCTGATTTTGCCCACCGGTTGAGCATCAGGCAACCTCGCGCTGATAGCCACGACTGAGTGATTCAAAATGCCACAACCTGGCAAATGGCGTTATCACCACTTGCTTACCAGTCTGCCGAACACGTTCGCAGAGAGTAACGTCGTTGTGAGTGATGGGGTAGGCAGGATCAAAACCACCTACCGAATAAAACAGGAACCGTGGTATCATCAGGCAGGCGCCGGTGACTGCGGGAACACTGCGGATGCGGCGAAGTTCATGATTTTCACCGGGATAATGATCCGGTTGATGACGGTGAACATGTATCCATTCTCCCTGCGGGCCCGTTGGAAACATCCCGGCATGTTGAATGGTTCGGTCAGGATACAACAGCGTTGCACCTGCAATACCAACACGCTGATCGCCTATGATTTCCAGCATCGCTTCCAGCCACGCGGGCTGCATGGCCATCACATCATTATTGAGAAACAGAAGAACCGAACGGGTAGAAGCGGTGGCTCCGCTATTGCAAAGGGTAGAGTAGTTGAAGGGTTGATCTTCACGAATGACTCTGACGTTGCGATTCAGTAAACAGGTTTCGATGAATTTGTGCGTGCGATGTTCTGCACTGCCATTATCCACCAGGATCAACTCAGCGCGTGGCACCGTGCGATAGAGCGGCAATACGCACCGTTCCAGCAATTCTGGCTGGTCACGAAATGGAATGATAATGCTGACATCATCAGCGGTGTAAATCTGATCGGTACGGGGTGAAAAGGCAGTAAAGGGAAGTTGGTCGGAGGGCTTAATAGGAGGTTCGGCCGGCGTTTCCTCGCGCTTGACACACTTTTTGAGGTTGGAGGTGAGCCGAGTCAGCCCTTGAAAGAGAGGCCACCAGCGTGAGCCTTGAATGGATTTCAGTTCATCCTGATATCGTTCTGCCCGGTCGAATTCGTGTTTATAACGCTGGTTCAGTTCATGAACGAGCGTATCAGCATGCATATCTTCGCGACTGCCTTGTCGCATGGCGTAATTCCTGTCATCCTTAACACAATACCAAGTATGAGGATGGCGAAAGCCAATGTCAAGAGATGCTGGCAATATCTGCCAATCTGATTAAGATTTCTGAGACTCGATGGGAGTAATATCTTGGCTTCAGCAACACTGTCTCAGAATCTGAAAAAACTCAAGCTACCCTTGGCATTTGGCCTTCTGCGGTTGTGTACCGATGAGAGTATTTCACGAGACGATGCTGTCACGATCATTCATCGCGCCCTCGATGCAGGCATCAGGTTGATTGATACCGCCGATGCTTATTGTCTGAACCACAAGGATTTTCATGCCGGTGAACTGCTGGCAAAAGATGCGGTGAATACCTGGAAAGGGCCTCGCAAAGAAGTCATCATTTTCACGAAGGCTGGCATGACCAGGCCCAAGGGCAAGTGGGTGCCTGATGGCAGTCCGGAGCATCTCAGAAAGACCGTTGATGAAAGCCTGCTCGCTTTGGGTGTTGACCGTATCGACGTATTGCAACTGCACGTACATGATACCAGGGTGCCTTTTGAAGAAACATTGACGGCGCTGGCGGAACTGCAGAAACAAGGCAAGGTTCATCATCTGGGGTTATGCAATACCACGACAGCTGAAATCAAGCAGGCAAGTCGTCACTTTACGGTAGCAGTCATCCAGAATGAACTGAGTGTGTTAGCGAGGAAAAGCGCAACCGATGGCACTTTGGCATTTGCACAAGAGCAGGGCATCCCATTCCTGGCCTATCGTCCTCTCGGCGGAATTGCGAAAGTGGAAAAACTGTCGACGAACAAGAGTCTCTTACCCCTGGCGAAAAAACACCATGTCACACCACAGCAACTGGCGATAGCTGCCGTAGAGCAGGCGGGTGATCTGGTATTTCCATTGATTGGGACGACTCAGCCCAATCACCTGAAACAGTCTGTTGCATCTCTGCAAATCAAACTGGATAGCGAAGATCGTTCGGTGTTGGATGCCAAATTTTCATTTGCATCAGCCAATCCAGCTAAATCAACAGCTTCTGGCAGTTCTGGTGCCGCAAAGAAAAAAGCAGCCAAAGGTGCCGAGGTCGTCATCCTGATGGGTATTCAGGGTGCAGGGAAATCAGAACTGGTAGCAAGTTATCGAAAGCAGGGTTACGAGCGTTTGAACCGCGATGACGTTGGCGGCAAGCTGGATGACCTGGTGCCTCGGATGGTGGAGCTGTTGGAGAACGGTAAAACAAAAATCGTTCTGGATAATACTTACCCCACCCGAATGTCACGTGAACCGGTTGTTTCCGCAGCAAGGGAAATGGGAGCAACGGTGCGGTGCAGGTTTCTCAATACACCCATTCACGAAGCTAGAATCAATGTTGTCCACCGCATGTTGCAGCGTTATGGTCAGAACCTGGGGCCTGACGAAATGAAGGCCTATGCCAAAACCGATAACAACCTTCCACCGCCTGCTGCCTTGAAGCGATGGGCAGACAGCTTTGAAATGCCAAACGAAGATGAGGGCTTTGCCAGTGTGGAGGTGATTCCCTTTACCCGGCGTGCCGACGCAAAACAATCCAAGAAAGGACTTCTCCTCGATGTCGATGGCACCATCAGGATCACCAAGAGCGGTGAGAAATACCCTCGGCATCCTGATGATGTCGAATTGATACCAGGGCGACGAGAAAAACTGGAGCACTGGATTAAGCAGGACTACCAGCTCTTTTTTGTCTCCAATCAAAGTGGTGTTGCGTCAGGCAAGGTAGAAAAAGAAGTGGTGGAGGCTGCATTTCAAAAGACGATCAAGCTGCTGGGTTTACCTGTAGTGGATGTGGCTTATTGCCCTCATCCAGCATTCCCCGTGGGTTGTTTCTGCAGAAAGCCTTTCCCAGGCATGGGTGTTTACCTGATGCAGAAACACCAGTTAGCTCGCGAACACCTGGTGGTAGTAGGCGATTTGAAGAGTGATGAAGACTTTGCAGCGGGTATCGGTGCACGGTTTGTGCATGCCGATGAATTCTTTTCCAACTGATTACTTATCCCGCAAGGCCTGGTAAATAGCAGTACTGATGGCAGCGGGATCGCCATATCCACAGTTAGTCATCACCACAACGCCATGCTTCTGTTTGGGATAGACCACCAGCCGCGTGGTTGTTTCCCCCTGCTTGCCCCCATGCGATAGCCGTAGGCCATTCTGATCATCTACCCCAAACCCGAGCCCGTGACCAGTCAGCTTGCCATCGTTGGTTTTCTGCCTGGTGTTCATCATGGAATCGGTGGATGCTGAAATCAATTCCTGGTTTAATACTGCACGAGCCCAGATTGCAAAGTCTCTGATGTTCGATTTGTATCCACCCGCACCATGCTTCCAATAATGTGCTTCATCACCAAGACGAGTAGGCTTGTCTTCGGCAGTAGCTCGGTTATAGCCTGCCGCCCAGTAAGGTTGCTGTTGATACGGCATATCCAACTGAAAGCTTTTCATGCCCAGTGGTTTGATGATGCGTTGGACGAGTTGATCCTGAATTGGCTGCTTGCCCGCATTCTGCACCACGGCGCTGGCCAGTATGTAGGCATACGAAGAGTAAAGAAATTTCTCACCTGGCTTATGCAGCAGGGGTGTACGATTGAAGACGTTTAGCGAATTGACCGGGTTCAGCAAAGGCAGGGGTGTGTCGTATTTCTTGTTGGTAGGCAGAACTCTTCCATAATGTTGAATCCCACTTTGATGACACAGCAGATGCCGCATGGTGATGATGCCGTCTTTTTCAGGAAACTCCGGCACATATTTTTTGATATCGCAGTCCAGATCGAGCTTGCCCTTTTCGACCAGTTGCATGGCAGCCAAAGCGCACAATGGCTTTGAATTGGAAGCCCAGTTGAACACCGTATCAACGGTCACCGGTATCTGCGATTCCCGGTCGGCCAGGCCAAAGCCTTTCAGGTAAACGATTTCCCCCTTCTGCAGGATGCCGATGGCTACGCCAACCAGTCCCTGTTTCTCGATCTGTGCAATCACTGCTTGATCGACTTTTTTAGCTTGCTCTGGTTTAAGACGTTCTTTTGATTGTGCTGGCGAACTTTGAACCTGAATTAAACACAACACAACAATGAAAGCCATCTGAAAACGCTTCACACCAATCCCCTCTGAAATGTAGTTTCATTACTGACAGTGCATTCAAGATAAGATACCATGCCCTTCGTATGACTAGCAACTGTCAACAGGAGTACATCGGTGATTCGTTTTTCTCTCAGCTGCATCTTGATGTTCAGCTTTTCCTGCGTGGTAATTTCTCAGGACAGACCAGGGAAGATTGCGACAGCTAAAGAAGTAGATGTCAAAAATCCCTTTACATCGTTAAAGCTGCGCTCCATCGGGCCAGCGCTGATGTCAGGCCGCGTGGTGGGGTTGGCAGTCCATCCGGAGAATCGAGCAGTTTACTATGCTGCTGTAGCCTGTGGCGGTGTCTGGAAAACAGAAAATGCTGGTACTTCCTGGAAGCCCATTTTTGATAACGAAAATTCCTACTCCATCGGTTGCATTACGCTTGATCCACAGAACCCGAACACAGTCTGGGTAGGCACGGGCGAAAACAACAGTCAGCGCAGCGTGGGATATGGCGATGGCGTTTACAAATCCATCGACGCTGGCCGCACCTGGACCAACATGGGGCTGAAAACCTCTGAACATATTGCCAAGATTCATATCGATCCACGCGATTCCAATGTGGTGCTGGTTGCTGCCCAGGGGCCGCTCTGGACTTCAGGTGGTGATCGCGGCTTGTATAAGACTAAGGACGGCGGCAAAACCTGGGAGAATATCCTTCGCATCAGCGAGAATGCAGGTATCACTGATTTTGTCGTTGACCCGCGAAATCCCGATGTGATCGTAGCTGCATCCTACCAGCGTCGTCGCCATGTGTGGACCCTGGTCAATGGCGGACCTGATTCTGCCATTCATCGCACCACCGATGGTGGAAAGACCTGGACTAAAGTTCGTTCTGGATTGCCAACCTCGGAACTGGGAAGAATCGGCCTGGCAATCTCCCCCAGCGACCCTGATGTGCTCTACAGCACCATCGAAGCAGCTGAAAAACAGGGTGGAGTCTTCCGTTCACTGGATCGAGGCATCACCTGGGAGAAGCGAAATTCCTTTGATGAGCAAGCTCAGTATTATGCACACCTGGTTGTCGATCCAGTTGACAAGAATCGCATCTATATCATGAACGTGCTGATTCAAGTGTCAGACGATGGTGGCAAAACTCTCCGCTCCATGACAGAACGCTGGAAACATGTCGATAACCATTCATTGTGGATCGATCCCAAACAGCCAAATTATTATCTCGTCGGTTGCGATGGTGGCATTTACGAGAGCTTTGATCGGGCAGCCAACTGGAAGTTCATCAGCAACCTGCCCATCACCCAGTTTTATGATGTAACCTGCGAACAGGTCGATTCACCCTTCTACCGTGTGTATGGCGGCACGCAGGATAACAACACGCTGGGCGGCCCGGCTCGCACCATGAGTGTGCATGGCATCACCAACAGCGACTGGACAGTGCTGGTGGGTGGCGATGGCTTTCATTGCAAGGTCGATCCGAAAGACCCCAACATTGTTTATGCAGAATTTCAGTATGGCGGATTGTTCCGTTACGATTGGCGGACCAGTCAGCGTGTCTTCATTCAGCCTCAGCCCGGGGCTGGCGAGCCAAGCTTGCGCTGGAACTGGGATTCACCACTGATGATCAGTCCTCACAGTAATACACGTATTTATTTTGCAGCCAACAAGCTATTTCGCAGTGATGATCGTGGCGACAGTTGGAAAGCCATTTCGGGCGATCTGACTCGACAGCTTGATCGCGATCAACTCAAGGTATTCGGTAAAATCCTGCCACCTGAAACGGTTTCCAAGCACGTATCAACATCGCTCTATGGCAATATCACAGCGCTTGCTGAATCTCCCAAGAAAGAAGGGCTGATTTACGTCGGCACCGATGATGGTTTGATTCAGATTACCCAGGATGGTGGTGCAAGCTGGAGCAAAGTAGATCAGTTTCAGGGAGTGCCAGCCATGACCTATGTCGCCAGGCTGGCAGCATCACAGCATGATGCAAGCACCGTCTATGCCGCTTTCGACAATCACAAACAGGGTGACTTTGCACCCTATTTGCTGAAGAGTATCGATGCAGGTAAAACGTGGGTCGCTGTGACAGGTGATTTGCCGACGCGTGGAAGCGTACTGGCCTTTGCCGAGGATCATGTCGATCCCAAGCTGCTCTTTGCAGGTACCGAGTTTGGTCTCTATTTCAGCCAGGATGGCGGTCATCATTGGCATCGGTTGAAAAGTGGACTACCTACCATCGCTGTGAGGGATTTGTGTATTCAACAACCCATGAACGATCTGCTGGTGGGAACCTTCGGCAGAGGATTCTACATTCTTGATGACTATTCCCCGCTGCGAACTGCAGCTTCCGAATTGGAGAAACCTGCAGCGCTTCTGCCCATCCGCGATGGTTTTCTGTACATGCAGACAACCCAGTATGGCGGTCGAGGCAAAGCCTCGCTGGGTGAAGATTTCTACACAGCACAAAACCCTGATTTCGGTATGACCTTTACCTATCACCTGAAAGAAGGCACGAAATCCATCAAGCAGTTGCGTAAAGATAAAGCCAAAAAGGATGACACTTTCTACCCCAAGATGGAGGAACTGCGGGCTGAAGAAGAAGAGGAGGCTGCAGCAGTAATAATCACCATTCATGATGCTCAGGGTAAACCCATCAGGCATATCAATGCGCCAGCCGGTGCCGGGCTGCATCGGGTCAATTGGGATTTCCGACGGGCCGCTGCTACGGCACCGCGGGCCAGTTCAGGGGATGAGGGTGAAGAAACATTCCGCGGTCCGCCTGGCGGTCCCTTGGTTCAGCCTGGCGATTATCAGGTATCGCTGGCATTGAAAACACAGGGGCAACTGAAACCACTGATAGGCCCTACGAATTTCAAAGTGAAATACGTTGGCGCTATGCCGCTTCCCGTGGACGAGAGGAATCAGCTCGAAACGTTCCAGCAGAGTGTAATTGCCTTGCAGAAAGAGCTGACCGCAGTGCAGGGACTTTCCAGCGAAGCCACCACGAAACTGGAAGCTATCAAAGCTGTTCTGGATACTTTTCCCGCTGCATCAGCTGAATCCAGGCAGAAGGTGCGAAACATCCTGGCCGAGCATCGCAAAATGCTCAGATTACTCAACGGCGATGGCTTCCTGCGCAGCCGCAATGAAAATGCTCCGACATCCATTGCAGAACGGGTAGGCTTTGCTGCTGGTGCCACACGTAGCATCATTTACAAGCCAACCGGCACACAGAAAGAACAGTATGAGATTGCCCGAAAAGAATTGGAAGCTGTAGGCAAGGAAGTGCGTGAGCGATTACAGGTTGAGGTCAAAGCTCTCGAAACTTATCTTGAACAGATCGGTGCTCCCTGGACTCCAGGAAGAATGAAGTAATAAAAACAACAAGCCGACAGGTTTCCCTGTCGGCTTGTTCATTGATGATTCATACACATTAGCGGTTGCTGGCAGTACGAATATCATTCAGGCTGCTGAATTCTTCTCGAATATCAGCGCCTGCTTTCACCAGTACCGTCTTCGTTTCACTCTGAACTACGCCATCACGAATCACTTCGGCTTTCATGACATAGCGGTATTCCTGGCCGTTATCGAGGTCGGGAGTCATGAAAGTACGGATTGATTTATCGATAGTACGTGTCAGTTGGCCATCCACATACAGCTTGGCATCAGCAGGCAAGGAAATGGAAACCTTGGCTGGTGCTGCTGCATCGGGTTTCTTTTCAGGCTGAGCAGGTGTTTCATAGCTGGGAGTATAGGAGGAGGAGTGAACTGCTCCACCGCAACTGGAACCGCTGCAGCCATAGCAGCTGTGTCCACCCGTGCAACTACCGGTGTAATAATAGTACGAACCATGGCAACTGCCTGAACAGCTGGAGCCGTAGCAGCTGGAGCCATAGCAGGTGGAACCGTAGCACGAAGAATAGCCAGAGCAGGAGCCTTGGCAGCTGCCGTAACAACTACTGCCGTAGCATCCGCGACTGCCATAGCAACCGCCTGTGCAACTGGCGTATGAAGAGCCTTGGCAACCACCGTAACAACTGCGCTTGTGGCAGTCGATGGTGGTAGCTGGTGTGGATAAGGTGGCCATCAAGACCAGACTATACATGTGCATCCTCCAATATCATTCAGCTTGAGGCCCGACGTACCCCGCCGTGTTTCCCCAAACAATCGTTGGTACTCTAGAAATGTTAAATTGGGCAATATGGAGTTGCAATTGCTAATTAGCTAATTTAGCTGGATAATGAATCCAGACCTGTCGTAAAAGATGGTACAGCTTAACATCATGCCTGAATTCTGCTTATTGCATTTTGCGTAAGTCTATTTATTGAAACATGTTGCGAAATAATTGCGTGAACTTTCATACTGTCAAATGTGTCTAATGCATAAAGACTTCGTGACGAAGTCTTAATGAGTATTGTCATTTGCGTCAATCAATGACTATACTTTGAAGTATCCTCTCTTTGGCATCCTCTCTCTGCCTGACGTTTGAACAACCTGTCTTTTGCAGAGATGGAGCAATGAAACACGGCTATCTGATCGACATGGATGGGGTTCTCTACCGAGGTTCGGTATTGATACCCGGGGCAGATCAATTCATCCATCAACTTCGCGAACGTGACATTCCCTTTCGCTTTCTGACCAACAACAGCCAGCGAACACGGCTGGATGTCGTTGCCAAGCTGTCGCGCATGGGAATCATGATTGAAGAAGAGCATGTCTTTACCTGTGCGATGGCCACTGCACGCTACCTGGCTCAGCAAAAACCCAATGGCACTGCCTTTGTCATTGGCGAAGGCGGCTTGCTCAATGCCCTGCATATGAACGGCTATGCTGTTGTCGATCACGATCCGGACTATGTGGTGGTTGGAGAAGGTCGCACCTTCAATCTGGAATTGGTGGAGACTGCAGTCAGGCTCATCAGCAATGGCGCCAAGCTGATTGCCACCAATCTCGATCCGAGTTGCCCCACGCACAACGGCATCAGGCCTGGCTGCGGTGCCCTGGTAGCCTTACTCGAAACGGCAACCGGAGTGAAAGCATTCAGCGTTGGCAAACCCAGCCCGATCATGATGCGAGCTGCTCGAAAGGAGCTAGGGTTGACCACGGATGAAACCACGATGATCGGCGACACGATGGAAACCGATATTCTCGGCGGAGTGCAACTCGGTTTTCACACGGTATTGGTTCTCAGCGGTGGCACGCGGGAAGAAGACCTCGAGCGTTTTGCGTATCGCCCTGATATGGTGGTGGAATCACTGGCCTTTCTGGTGGAAGTGCTGGAAAGACACGATTGGATTCCACCCTGGCTGCACCAGCAGGAAAATGATACTCCGCCACCCCCAGTCAAACTGTCGCCACGGCGTTCGGTGAAGTATGCACTTTCTGCAGCGAGAAAGTAAACGAGGGGTGAGGGAAGTGGGGGCAGGGTTGAATTAACCTGCCTTGCCCTTTGTCGCCAATCCATACAGGAACAGCACGAGTACGCCGCCGCCAACGGCCAGTGCCATGCTGCGCAGATCAAATCCGGTAACATCACCAAAGCCAAGCAGCGTGCCGATGAAACCGCCGACCACGGCACCCACAATTCCAATGATGATGGTGACAATCAAGCCACCCGGATCTTTGCCGGGATTGAGAAACTTTGCGATCACACCTGCCAGTAAGCCGAAAACAATCCACAATACAATACCCATGATTGTCTCCATTTTAGTTGGTAAATACTCATCTCCACTTTATCCTTTCAGTGACAGGTATGCTAATCTATTCCATCAATATGGAGTGCAGCGATGGCGGATAAAGTTAGTGAGGCTATGGATTCCATGGCCCGCAACCTGCAGGAAAAGACAGGTAAATCGCTTGATCAGTGGGTGGCAATCGCAAAGAAGTCGGGCCTGGCCAAGCATGGTGAAATGGTGAAATTTCTCAAGACCGATCATGCTATGGGACATGGTTATGCCAACATGGTGGCCCATGCCTTACTCAATCCCGATGTGCTCAAGAAGACAGATAATGCCGAGTCTGATCTGCTCGAAAGACAATATGCTGGCGCCAAGGCCGCGCTACGTCCCATCTATGATAAGTTGCTGAAAGCAGTACAGGCCTTTGGAAGTGATGTCGAAGTCTCTCCCAAGAAAACCTATGTCAGCCTGCGCCGTTCCAAACAGTTTGCCCTGGTACAGCCCACGACAGCGACTCGTCTCGATGTGGGCATCAATCTGAAAGGCGTCAAGCCAGCGGGCCGACTGGAAGCCTCTGGCAGTTTCAATGCCATGGTGACGCATCGGGTCAGAGTGGAAGATATTAAACAGCTAGATGCAGAATTGTTCTCCTGGCTCAAGAAGGCTTACGAGTCCGCGTGAGCGCAGTGGCATCGATACCACTACAGTCATATTCTTGATACAAGCAGGTGCATACGGTAATCGACCGTGTTCATCTGCTTGTTTTTCTGAATGTTCACGGAACGGAGTGGCTGGTATGAAACTCTGGATTGCCTTTGTAATCGGTGCCGGTTTGTGCTGGGGCACGTATGTCCCGTTGATTACTCACGGCGGCAAATCGCTGGCAGCTAACCCACAGGGAATTGGCAATCGCCTGGCAGCAATTCTCTGTGTAGGCGGTGCTTATGTACTCATCGCAATTATCATTCCTATGGTGATTTTCTTTCTGAACGGCACCAGCAATTTGAAATGGACTACCAATGGAATTTTCTTTTCTTCGATGGCAGGAGTAGCCGGTGCTCTGGGTGCAGTGTGCGTGGTTTTTGCAACTGCCAATGCAACCCAGGAAGATAGACTCTACATCGCTCCAGTTATTTTTTCTCTTGCGCCAATCATCAACACGATATGCAGTTTGTTCTGGCACCCCACGACTGAAAATGCCTGGCATATTGGTCTGCCCAAAGTACCACCCGGTATGCTGTTCTATGCAGGTATCCTGATGGCAGCAGTTGGAACCTTCCTGGTGCTCTACTCCAAGGAAGCTTCGGAAGCCCCAGCAGCCAAGCCAAAACCAACAGTAGTCGAAAGTAAGCCAGCTTAGGGGGCAGTCTCAAAAAGTTATTTTCGCATTCTCGGACGAACGGGTCCGGGCTGCATCGGATTAAACGGGTTGAATTGATCGGGCATCATGGCCTGATCAATGCGCGGCAACTCGCCAAGAACAACCTCGATATTCAGACGTTCCAGTTTTCCTGGTCGTCCGGTGATGCCTCGCACTATTTCCAGAACCACGCGATCATTTGGTCGAAGTTCTCGGATATGATGACGCAATTCTTCATCATTTCGAATTGGAAATTCCTTGTCTTTGTGTTTCAGTCGAATTACCAGATCGTTGACGAGCAGCCCGGCTTTCTCAGCAGCGGAATCGGTCGCAACATTGCCAATGACTGCACCGCCAGCTACTCCTGCTTTTGATGCCAGACGTGGATCAATATTTCCCAAGCTGACGCCCAGATAGCCACGTGTAATCTTGTGTGGCGGTTTCAGGAGCGTTTCAACTACTTCCTTAACCGTGTTGCTGGGTATGGAAAAACCCACGCCATTACTTCCTGAGCTGCCATTCTGGGTTGCGATGGCAACATTGATGCCTATCACTCTTGCTTTGAGATCAAGCAGCGGTCCGCCTGAGTTGCCGACATTGATCGCTGCATCAGTCTGCAGCACTTCGGTTTCCACCTGTCGGAGTTCCGTGCGTCCCTTGGCACTGATGATGCCAGTCGTCACTGATTGCTTGAGTCCGAACGGACTGCCGATCGCAACAACCCAGTCGCCAACAGAACACAGATCACTGTCGCCCCATTCAGCCGCCACCAGGTTGTCGAAATCAGCGGCATCAAACTGAATCACTGCCAGGTCGTAGAACGGATCATGGTAGATCGCAGAAGATTCCACATACACCGTTCTGCCTGACGAGAAATTGATTCCTACCCTGTCAGCTACTTCATAGCGATCCGCCTTGGTGGGATTATGAATGACATGGCTGTTGGTGACCACATAACCCACAGGCAGGCCATCGACATCTTTCGTGATTTTGTAGATGACACCCGACCCTTCGCCTGCTTTGGCAAACCCCCGTTCGGTTTGAATGATGTTCGAGATATTAACTACCGATGGTCCGGCTTTTGCTGCCACCGCCTTGAAGGCAGAAGGCGCGATATCCAGTTTCGCAAGTTTTTCTCCAGCAGCCTGGGCTTCCGCTTTCAGGCGAGCCTCGTTCTTGCGAAATTCAAATTCAGCTTCTGCTCTCGCGTCAGCTTCACGCAACCGAATCTTCTGGGCGACATCCGAATCATTCCACTGTTTGTGCAGTATGGGAAACAGATAGGCGCCGGCGGCTATGAGCATGCCTGCGCCAAACAGAAAGCCAATAAAAAAACCTCCCGAACTGGCACGCGGTTCGGGATAGCCTGGAGCATCAAATCGTGGGTCGTAGCTCATATCTCATTCCGGTGTTAGGTTCGACACTATTATACGTCAAGGCTGGCTTCCTAGCAGGGTATGCCATGCATTGTTCCTGAACAAGTTCATTGCGTTGTCATGATTGTCTGTTATGCTGTGAAAAACACGGAGTACACGAGGTTTCCAATGAAGATGAATCGACGCGAGTTTACAAGCCTGGCTGTCACCAGTTGCCTGACCGGGAACCTGCTGGCTGGTTCCAGACCTGAACCCTGGTTCAAGATTTCACTCGCTCAATGGTCCTTGAATCGGGCCATCTTTGGCAAGAAGATCGATCCACTCGATTTTCCACGCGTAGCCAAAGAGGATTATGGAATAAATGCAGTGGAATACGTCAATCAATTTTACGTCGCTCAAAAAAACAAAGATGCCTATGTGTATGAACTGAAGAAACGGAGTAGCGATCTTGGAGTAACCAATGTACTCATCATGATTGATGGTGAAGGAGCACTGGGCGATCCGGATTCAGCAGCACAGAGCAAAGCCGTTGCGAATCATCACCGCTGGGTAGACTGGGCCAAAATGCTGGGCTGCCATGCCATTCGAGTGAATGCGGAAACTAAAGGCAAAGGCACTTTTGAAGAACAGATGAAACGGGCTGCGGATGGACTCGCCAAGCTGTGTGAGTATGGTGACAAGCAGGGCATCAACATCATTGTCGAGAACCACGGCGGACTATCATCCAACGGCAAGTGGCTTAGTGGCGTCATGAAACTGGTGAATAACCCTCGCTGCGGCACATTGCCTGACTTTGGCAACTTCTATGATTACGATCATTACCAGGGTGTAGAAGAACTGATGCCATTTGCCAAAGGTGTCAGCGCCAAATCGTATCACTTTGACGAGGCGGGCAATGAAACCAAACTGGATTACGAACGCTTGCTCAAGATTGTCAAAGCTGCAGGATACCGTCGATACATCGGCGTCGAATACGAAGGCGAAAAAATGTCGGAACCCGATGGCATTCGTGCCACGAAAAAGCTGCTGGAAAAACTGAACGCCTAAAGGAAGAGTCTGCAACGTAGCAGTGGCAGGGTTATTCGGTACTCCGAATGACCCTGTTGATTATGCAAGGACTCAGCATTCTTGCAGGGTCATGCACGAGTACAAGCATAGCCCTGCCAGGGCGAAACTGTTTTCACTGAACTATTTTCCGATGGAGCCGCGAATGCAGCTGGGATTTGTCAGTGCGATTCTACCCGATCAGACACTCGAAGAAGTGCTTGAGACAGCAAAACAATCCGGGTACGACTGCGTCGAATTAATGTGCTGGCCTCCAGGTAAAGCCAATCGACGTTATGCCGGCGTCACGCATCTGGATGTGAGCAACTTCACGGCTGTTGATGCAGAGAAAGTACATGCCTTGTGCAGCAAGCATGACATCAGCATTTCTGGTTTGGGGTATTATCCGAACCCGCTCGATCCTGATCCGGAATTGCAAGCGGTCGTCGTAGAACATTTGAAGAAAGTCATCACGGCGGCAAGTTTACTGCAACTCCCCGTGGTCAATACCTTCATCGGCAGAGACTGGAAACGCAGTATCGACGAGCAGTGGGAAACCATGAAAGCTGTCTGGCGGCCCATTGTCGATCATGCAGAATCATGTGGCATTCGTATTGCCATCGAAAACTGCCCGATGATCTTCGGTCCTAACGAGTGGCCCGGCGGGAAGAATCTCGCTAATACGCCACAGACCTGGCGCAGGCTCTTTGCGGAGTTTCCGCAATTGGGGCTTAATTTCGACCCGTCACACCTGGTCTGGCAGATGATCGATATCCCTCGCGCTATTCGGGAATTTGGCAGCCGCATTATTCACGTACATGCCAAGGATGCCCGGATCGATGCAGATGATTTGTACGAGCAGGGCGTGATGGGCCATCAATGGCATACCCCCAAGCTGCCCGGAATGGGAGATGTCAACTGGGGAGCTTTCTTCGGCGCGTTGACCGATGCTGGTTTCCAGGGCGCAGTCTGTGTCGAAGTAGAAGATCGCGTGTTCGAGAAAACACTGGAAGATCGAAAACGGTCACTGGTTCTCAGCCAGCGTTTTCTGAGTCAATATGTTGCATGAGCTTACAGTGGAGCAGGCAAATCCCGTTTGCTGAACCGCCAGGTTGCGAACAGGTAACCTGCCGCTGCCACACCTAAAAGAACAGCCAGTGCAGGTACCTGCACACCGGCAACGGGCAAATTCCATTGATTTTTGAGAATCGCATATTGCGGCTGATAATAGTAAAAGATGGAAAGCGGTCGATAGGGAGCCAAGCCATCCCATAACTGCCCAAACAGATTCAGCAGCGACATGAACAGGACAATGCCAAATGACCAGGCAAGTACTCGCCATCGTGATCGACCGACAGAAGAAATGGCATAGGTGATACCACCCAGGGCCAGCGACAGACTTAGCGCTAATAGTGCTGCCTTCCAGTATTCTGAAAGATCAGCACTAGGCAGCGGGACTATCATCTTGCCCAGCCAGGTGCCGAGCAACATGCACAACACCAGCCCCGTCATGGTAGTCAGGTCTACCACAAGATGCGTCAGGACAATGCGCCAACGTGCTACTGGTTGCGAGATGAGCAGTTCCATCGTACCTCGTTCAATCTCGCCCGCAAGAGCCGATGCGCCCCGACCCAATGCCCAGATCATCAAGATAGTTTGAGGCAACGGGTGCACATAGCCGACACTGAGCAGATCGCTGGTTTTGGAGACATCCACCGACTCGCCGCCGAGAACCGCCTGGAACAACTTGCCGGAACCTTCAAAGACGATGGCATAGAGATCTTTGGCCGAAATCTTCTTCAAGATAGCAGGCAGCACTTCAACCGTAACGCGGTCAGTGATCTTGACCCAGAAACCTTCAAACAGAGTAAGCAGAAACGCAGCGCCAAACCAAGGCCAGCGGATGTCGCGAAGTATCTTGAAGTAAAGCGAAACGTTCATGTCAATCCTCAGTGCCATTGGCATGGTATTTCTGATAAATGCCACTCAAGCCTTCTGGTTCAATTCGTAACTCAGAAACACCATGTTGAGCTAGCCATGCAAGAAGCGGCTGCAATTCACCGCGTAGATGAATCTGCCAGCATAAGTCGTTTTTCTCTGCAGAAATGCCTGCAGGCAACGGTTGCGTAGGCTGCTCCTTGAACATGACAATCACTTTGCGCAGGCTCTGAATTTCATCCAGCGATTGCTGATGCACCAGCTTGCCAAGCCGCAAAATGCCCACGCGATGACAAACCGTTTCCACCTCGTGCAACACATGGGAAGAAAAGAGAATAGTCTGGCCACGATCGCGTGCTTCCTTGATCTGTTCGAGCAATTCATCCCGCATCGTAGGGTCAAGGGTATTCGTAGGCTCATCCAGAATAGCCAGTGGTGTGCGTGCGAGAATAACTGCCATCAAGGCGATTTTCCGCTTCATCCCAGAAGAAAGCTGAGCCAGTGGCCGCTTGATATCAATGTTGAATCTTTTGCTGAGCAACTCGATGTCGCCGGAAAAAGGTTGGCGACGAAGCCCGGCAAGAAACCGGAGTAACTGCACACCGGTGAGGTTATCGTAAAGCCGCAATTCACCTGGAAGATACGATACGAGTTCTCGAACTTCCAGGCTGTGCTTCCAGCAATCGAGATCTTGAACACAGGCCTGACCGTTGGTGGGCTTCAACATGCCCAGCAGGATACGGATCGCAGTTGACTTGCCTGAACCGTTGGGTCCCAGCAAGCCGTAGACTTCGCCGGGAGCAATGGAAAGATCGAGTTGATCCAAAGCACGGTGCCGTCCATAATCCTTGGTGAGTCCGGTTGTGTGTACCAGTGGTCGCATCATCCTGGAAGGCTTCCGTAATCTATTGGAATCGATATCTTATGAGGGCGTTCTTGCCATTGCCAACTCGAACAGGCAACTACCTGACGACTGGTCTTGCCTCGATATCCGAGGTTGTGCATAATGCGGCGAACAAGATTTAGCCAAGGAAGGCTGCATGGTCGTGACAGTTAAAGTACAACCGGCATTGTTAGCTGGTTTAACAGCGGCGTTTGCTTCGTCTTCTGAATGCCTGCTGATATCATCACGCACACAACCGGGATTGTTCCCAGCCACTGCAGTTGGCAAGGCGGCAGCCAAGGCTGCTCAGGAAGCAGGCTGGCTGAATGTGGTACGCTCTGAGACTAAGGGAAAATCCCTCAATACCTATGTCAGTTTATCACAAGCTGGAATGGAGTATTTGTTAACTCAGAACAATCCCAAGCCGTTGCTGGAAGCCATTCAGACACAATTACATCAATTGGAATCAACACACTCCGAACTGCGTAAGCAACTGCAAAACTGTCAGCTACAAATCGAGACCCTGCGAAGCAAAACCGAGCAGTTGGAACGGCTTGCAGGTTCAACCGTTACACATGAAAAAGTTACCATGCCCGATTGGGAATCCACGATCAGTGGTTACCTGATGAATCGACAAGTTTCCAGGCCTGCGGAAGACTGTCCTTTGACGGAATTGTACCAGCATGCCAAGCAGCAGATGCCGCAATTGAGCGTGGGTACATTCCATGATGGCATTCGCCGGCTACAGGCCAGGCACGAAATCGATTTACAACCCTGGACCGGTTCCCTGCATGAATTGCCGCAACCCGAATTGGCTCTGATGCAGGGGCATTCCGTAGCCTATTATGCCAGTCCGCGGGGATAGCAGACCACAACATTACTTGAATCGGCAAGCGAAGAGGATGTCACATGCCAGCAGTTCAAGATCGACCGGTAACGTCACGCGCCATCCAGCTTTTGCGCAAAGCAGGGAATCCCTTCCGCAATTACTTTGCAAGACATCCCGATGACGATGTCTGTTCACGCTACCATGTGGCAGAACTCTATGCCCGTGAGCGTGAACAACTGCTTGCCGTGGTTGATCTCTATCGCCACGATCCCAAAACCCATTCGGAAATCGTGCCGGTCCTTGGAAATAAGGGTGCGGGCAAAACGCACTTGCTCCATTCGCTCAAACATGGACCTACGCAAGGCTGGCAACTGGTGGTAACGCCAGGAACCTATCAGAAAGGCACCGACTTCCCTGAGTATGTTCTCTTTCAGATCATCGATACGCTGCTGACGGGTGGCAAGCAAAAAGGCAAACGCCCCCTCGAATTCATCGGCGAAGAACTCACCAGGCGCCACCTGGTGCAGACCCTCGAAGCCATGCCGACAAGTGAGCGAATGAATTACTTTGGAAACGCAAGCCTGGCTCGTTGGGTGCGCAAGCTTGGACTCGGACAAGCACAGGCTGAGGAAAGATACCAGTGGCTTCTGGAAACATTGCGCAAACCGCATGGCATGCCCATTCGACAAGCCTGTCAGGAAGCACAGCTTGACCTACAGAAGATCAGCGATGCAATTACTCAGCATGTGGACAACACGGAATCACGTGCCACCCTGGGGATGATGCGTCGCCGCATCATCCAGGGGTTTGTCCTCTCTGCGTTGATGCAGCAGGAAACAGTGCTCGCAGATTTTCTCACCGATGGCTTTGCCCGACTCGATTTTCAGGTGCGACCGGGCAGACAGGATCTGGTGCTGTCCCTCTTTAAGGCTTTGATGGATATCATGTTGTCGCTGAAAGTGCCTGTCGTCGTTGCGTTCGACCAGTTGGAAGACCTGTTGCTGGTGCGTCGAAACGAAGATGCTCATAAGATCAGCGAATCGTTCTTTGCTGGCATTGTGCAGTTGATGCATCGGATAGATGGACTCTGCTTCCTGGTCTTTGCGGAACGAGGCTTGTGGAACCGATTCGTTCCCAGCCTCGATGGCTACATACAGGATCGCCTCAACAATCCGATACACTTGCCCAAGTTTGGAACAATTAAAGCACTGCGACTTGAACCGCCTGCACCGTACCTCGTCTGGCAGGTGGTAGCGGCTCGTCTAAAGCCGGCTCTCGAGGAACTCGGGCAGGATGTAAAACAATGTACCGCTATCTTTCCATTCACCGATGACCAGGTAACCCGTGTTGCCAAAACCGAACCAACCCTGCGCGACATGTTGCAGCAGTTCAGGCATCTGTTCGATTCACTGATCTATGGCAGCACGCCCGTCACTATGGTGGAACAGGATGCCCCAACCGTCAAGGAACTGCCTGTTCCAGAAGTGATGCCACCCCAGGTGAAGAGTATCGTCGCTGTGGAAACGCCTGCGAATCCCGTTTTCCCACCTCTTAAGGATCAGTATCCTCCTGTGGCCAGGCAGATTGCTACGCGAGACGCTATCGATCTGGGCTTGTGGCCTGCTCAGGGTTCAGCTTTTCCGATTAATGCCGAGAAACCTGTTGAAATCTGCAAGCCTGCGAAAGTGGAAGAACGAACAGTAAAGTCTTCCGTTCAGTCGGTTCCCGTCAATTTGGTGGAAACCTGGCGAGAAGAATGTGTTGCTGCTGTGGCGAAGTTAAGTCCCGAAGGAGCATTGACTGGTGCTGCACGTGAACTGCAATCCGGACTGGGAAGTATGCTGCTGGCCTGTCAGGATCAGGGAGTAAAACTGGGACCTTGGCGAGTTACTCACGTGGTGCCGGAACTCAGCTTTGGCGATCACCCCAGTTACGGTGTCATTTCCATTATCCACTGGGCAGGCAAGGCCGGGAAAACCTGGCGATTGGGGATCGGCCTGTTCCTGGGGCGAGGGCCGGGTAAGCCTCGTGACCTGGCAGTGAAACTGAGCGCCTTTGACGACGAACCCTGTGTGATTGATCAGCTGATTCTTCTGCGGCCCTCGGATGACACTTCCATCACCGGCAAAAGTAAAACACTGTGGGATGAATCGGCCAGCAGAGGTCGTATCTCCCGACTGGAATCACTCGATCTGGAACACTTTGCCTGGCTCTATGCTTTTCCACGCTGGCAGTCAGCGCTTGCAGATGCCCAGGCAGGTTCCACCTTACCGCCACTAACAGATTTCCTGCAGGATCAGTTGCACGATCTGCTCATCCAACTCTGTCTGCCAGCGCAGGAGTAAAGCTTGGGTTTCATCTTTTTCGAAGGGTTTGGGGTGAAGGGTTCTTATTGTGAACGCTGCCAGTCTCCCGATTTGCCACCCGATTTGGAATCGAGTTGTATCTGCGATATGACCATACTCTTGTCATATGATTTGCACATGTCGTAAATGGTAAGCGCTGCAACACTGACCGCGGTGAGGGCTTCCATCTCAACCCCGGTGCGGCCCACTACCTTAGCCTCTGCTGTAATGCTGATCTTGCTTGGTTCAACAAAACTGAAATCGATACTGACACCAGTCAATGGCAACGGATGGCACAAGGGGATCAGTTGTCCGGTTTGCTTGGCTGCCATGATGCCTGCCAGCCTGGCTACTTCGATCACATTGCCTTTGCTGAGTGAATGGTTCTGAATCAGTCGCCATGTCTCTTCCTGCATCTGCACCTGCCCACTGGCCCGTGCGATGCGCACCGTTTCGCTCTTGGCGGACGTGTCCACCATTCGGCTGGCGCCCTGTTCATCAAAATGAGTCAGTGACATGTAGATTATCCACGAAACAGATGTGGCACAAAGCGGCTGGTGTTCTGGGTCACCAGTCCATCATCCTCACGAACGCCAATTCCACATGCATAGCCGTTGACCAGCCAGGAACCAATCACTGCAGTGTTGCCATCAAATCGCCCAGGCGGCTGGAATTCCTGATAGACCCATAGCCCTTCGTCATAAGTGCCATCAGTTTGAGCCACGACGTAATCATCATCAAGGATGGTGACGTTAGCTCCTTCGCGCCCTCGTGCCGGCTTGCGTACCATCACGACATCATTAATTGGCTGCCAACTGGCGCGCAGCAGATAAGGATGATCGGGATACATTTCCCAAAGGATCGGCAACAGACCTTTGCCACTCAGTAACACCTTCCAAGCCGGTTCCAGCCATTTGGTGCTGGCTGTCGGAATGTGTTGTCCGAAGGCTTCCGTCATCAGCCATTCCCACGGGTACAGCTTGAACATGTTGAGTATGGGCTGGTTCTTGACATCAACAAATGTCTGGTTTTTATGGTTCCAGCCGATCTCTTCCACGGGAACAGGCACTGTAGTGATGCCTGCCTGCTGGGCCACATCCATCATGTAGCCAATAGTCAGCTCATCTTCGTCCTGTCCTTTCATGCACGAAAAATGGACAGGGTTTTGCAGGACGGTTTCCTGAGCATAACGCTGCCATGCTTCAATCAACCTTTCGTGGATGGAATTAAACTGGTCATCACTCGCGTGTGTTTGTTCCAGCCATTGCCACTGTACGACGGCAGCTTCCATCAGCGAGGTGGGAGTGTCTGCATTGAATTCGAGCAGTTTGGGTGTTCCGGAGCCATCAAAGAGAAAATCGAATCGGCCATAAATGGTATGGGCATCCCGTTCCCAGCTTTGCTTGACATAATTCACGAAATGCTCTGGCACCTGCAATTCAGCAAAACGATCCTGGCCGATGATGTAATCCACCGCAGCCAGGCACATGCGATCGAGTTCCTGAGTCGCTGACTCGAGCGTGTTGATTTCCTGCGAGGTGAACTGGTAATAGACCGACTCATCCCAATAGGGTGAACCATCATCAAGGGTATGATAAATCAGGCCGACTGATTCCAGTTGACGTTGCCAGTTGGATCGAGGGGAGGCGGGAACCCGTTTCATCAGCTGGAGCCTCCCGACGCGTGAGCCCCACCGGAAGATCCAAAACCGCCTCGGCTGACCGATCCTCCGGAAGAAGGCGCTCCGCTGCTACGGCCTGAACTGGAACCGCCGGCAAACGAGCGTCCACCACCGCCAGTACTCGGCGTGTAAGGTCGCGGTGTGGAGCTATACCGTGATGGCGGAGAATAGGGCCGCGATGTTCCAGTGGTTGACCGGCTCAGCATGTATCCCCACAGGAACCAGCCAATGCCGGGGCCATGATGATACCGGTAATGCGAGCGTGTGGAATGCCCCGGTTGAGTTGACTTGGCCAGCCCTGATTCATGCCGTGTGACATCAGCCGTTTCAACAGCCTGGTCCATAACGTAACCGAGGCGCGACGCATTGAGCGGTGCAGATAGTCCAGTTCCAGGCCCCGCAGCAAGCATTCCAGCAGCCTGCAGAAAGGCATCAGAAACAACGGCTCCGGTTCCCGCAGCGACCGCCTTGCGTGCCAGGATGGGATCGACATTGGGAAAATCCGCGTTTTGCTGTTGATCATCGCAGCCGCCACAACCTCCCACGAGTAAGGAAGCTGTGCCCAGCAGTGCCAGTTTGACCACGCGCGATCGCTTACGAGACATCTTGAATTTTCCCCGGTACATCAGGTAACCAACTCAGACTATTCTAGCCTATGGCAGCGGCCATGATGATGCTGATTCCAATAACTACCGCCCCAGCGAGGATGGCTGCGGCAATATTGGATTTTGAGGTTATTTCCCCACCCAGGTCACCAGGCGTGATCCAGTCAAACAGCTTGAAGCCGGCAACCGCCATCAAAATGCCAACCGCACCAAACAACACTGCGGAAAGCAATGCTTCGTACATATTGGTGGGATGCCACACTTCTGCAAAGAGACTCAACATGGGTTGATCCTTGATGGATTGAAAGTTATTCGTTCGCAGCATAACCAATATTATGGCGTACATCTAGAAAAAAGGCACATTATAATAATGCCATCTTTCTCACAGCCATGCACTACATATTCGCTGGGCATGGAAACCCTATATTGAAATGATCCATGGGAGAAATGCCGATGTTTCGTGCCCTATTGAGTTTAGCCATCTTCTCAACTCTATTCGCAACGATTGAGGCTCAGGATAAACAGAAAGATTCTCCCCTGGTGGCACGCACGAGAAAAAAACTCGATACGAAGATAACTGTGAGCTTTACCGATGAACGCCTGAAGGATGTTGTCAGCGAATTGGAGAAAGAAGCTGAAGTGAAGTTCCGCCTCGATACCAAAGGCGGCGTGTCGCAGAATATGAGCTTCACCTACAAAGCCGAGGATAAGCCGTTGAAAGAAGTGCTGGCAGAAATGTTCAAAGGCAAAGGTCTCGGCTACGTCATCCACCGCAAGCAGAACAACAACGACCGCTATGAAGGGTACATTGATATCGTGCAAGGCGACCAGCGCGGCGATGATAAGAAGCCATAATTGTTTCCAAATTGTTGTGACATTTCTCTATTTCATTGGTGAGTTATGCTTTTACTCCTTCTGACCATCATTTCGTTCAGTTCTGATGCCTTGGTATTGAAATGGCAATTCAAACAGAATGACACCTTTCGCTACGAAACTACAAGCCGATTGACTCAATCCGTTCGTGTCAAGGAGCAGGAGTACAAGCAGGATAATGTTCATATAGCGGTAATGAAATACACCGTTCAATCTGTTGAAGCGGATGGCTCACTGAAGCTGGAGCAGATCATCGAATCAATGAAGGCGACGAATCCGGATGGAAGTGCATCGCCAGGTAACAATGCGATTTACAATCAGTTACAGGGTGTTGCCCTCACGATGAAGCTGAACCCGAAGTTTGAAGTTACCGAACTCGAAGGTTACGATCTTCTATTGAAAAAACTGGCAGGAGATGATCCCAGCTTGCGGCGCGTGGTCCATGCTCTGTTTTCGGAAGAACACTTCAAGCAGGCAGTGCATCAGGCTTTTGGGGTTGTTCCGCAAAAAGAAGTGCCTGCTGGGTTCCAATGGAATCGCAAATCAGAAACATCAATTGGTCCGCTGGGAAGCGTACAGGTTAATCTGCAGATGACCGCTGTGGGCATGAAAGACTTTGAATCGAAGAAACTGGTCAAGATTACTTATAAGCCAACTCTGGTATATCATCCTGCTACATCCGAAGCTTCAAATCCTGAAATGAGCATTACTAAGGGAACTGTACAATTGCAGGAAAGTGACGGAATAGCCTATTTTGATCCGAAAGCGGGAAGGTTATACCACTCGACATTGAAATTGAAGATGACAGGCGAATTAACAGGGAAAATATCAGGCCAGGAAGTTCCTATTCGATTTGATCAAACACAAACCATTGAAATGCGAATCAAATAATGAGTATGATGGGCTTGGCATCAACCGGGACAGACACACTATGAAACAGGCTTTTCGATTTGCACATGAAGGCCCGCTACTGATTATGTCTGCTGCAATCGTGGCAGCCGTGGGTGTACCTGCCTGGCAGTGGATTTCCACGCATGATATCAGCGATGCCACCATCAAACGCATGTCCCGATTGCTTCTGGGGCCTGAACAGTTTCTCTGCTATTTCTGCTTTTGCTGGGCCATGCTGATTCTCTGGACTCGATGGTGGGAAATGGGACGGCAGCGACGACCATTCCAGGTGGAGTTGCTTCCTCCTGAAGAAGATTACCGTCTGCTGCCTGAGGATGCCAGGCTCTGGCAACGACGCATTCAGCGTCAATCGCTTTCGGGCGGTCAGCCAACACTACTTGGGAAACTGATTGACCTGGCATTGTTACGGTTCGCCAGTTGCCGGTCTCCTGCTGAAGTAGCAACAGCGATTCGCGAATCCTCCGACCTGGCTCAGAATCGATTGGTGACTTCGCTGTCTCTCGTGCAGTACCTCGCTTGGGCAATTCCTGCATTAGGGTTCATTGGCACTGCACGCGGTATGGGAATGGCATTAGCTGCAGCGCCTTCTCTAGGCAGCAATGAAGCGGTTCAGCAGTTTCTCGATCAGACAACACGAAGTCTGGGTTTTACTTTCGATTGCACGCTGGTGGCGTTGTCACTCAGTGTGGTCCTGATGTTTTTCATTCATCTGCAACAGCGATCAGAAGAGCAACTGGTTCTTGACGCACAACAGTTCTGTCTCGAACGATTGCTGGTCAAGTTAGTGAATATCGATTCGATACTCCCCGCAGCCCCAGAAAAGCTGGTTGGCGTACCTGTGAAAGATGTACCGCCCGCAGCGCCACCTTTGCCTGGAAACACCAGTCTAGGCCGGGAACGAGTGACAAGAGATTTTGGCCACGGTCTGGGCGGTTTGTCCTGATATTCCGTTTCATCCAGTAGTTTATCTTTTATACTGCCTTTATCTGTTTCATTGAGGTGTTTATGCCTGACTGGCTCTTTGCATTGATTTCATTGACGGCCATGGAAATTGTGCTCGGCATCGACAATATCATCTTCTTGACCATCCTGGTGGGCAGGCTGCCTGCACATCAACAGACCATTGCCAGGCAGTTAGGTTTAGGCGCAGCACTTGCATCGAGATTGTTGCTGTTGTTCGCGCTCGCCTGGCTTGCCAGCATGACCACGCCTATCTTCAGTTGGACCGACATAGGCATTCCAGGAAGCTGGCTCAGACCTGAACTCAAGGAAGTGGTCGATGAACGTGACAAGAACTTGATGAACAAAGACATTCATGGTACCGAAGTCGCACTGACTCCTGCGATGGCTGAAGCCATTTTCGAACAGCGTAACCAGGTTTCCTTGCGAGACATCGTGCTGATTATTGGTGGGTTGTTTCTGATTGTCAAAAGCACCATGGAGATTTCGCACAAACTGGAAGAAGCTCGTCGCGGAGAAGAACACGCTCCACCACGCGTCAGTGGGTTCATGTCGGTTATTGTTCAGATTGCGATCATCGACATTATCTTCTCCCTCGATTCTGTCATTACTGCTGTAGGTATGGCGAAGCAGGTCTGGGTTATGGTGGTGGCTATGGTGACTGCCGTAGTCGTAATGCTCCTGGCAGCTGCCCCCATCGGCAACTTTGTTTCCAGGCATCCCACCATGAAGATGCTGGCGCTTTCCTTTTTGATCCTGATCGGTGTTATGCTCCTGGCTGATGGGTTCGGTCAGCACATCGACCGTGGCTATATCTACTTTGCCATGGGCTTCTCGGTGCTCGTTGAATTGCTCAACTTGAAATTGAGGAAGTCGTAAACGGGCTTCAGTTATTGGCAAAGCTATCCGATAACGATAATGCAAGATTGTTGTTACGGTGAAACCATGCCCGCTGAAGCCAGATTCGGCCTTGTGATTGCCATTGCACTGATTGTGACTGTTGCTATTTTCTTCAGGCCGGTTGAAAACACAGGATTTACTAACGCTGTTCCCACCTCCAGTGATAAAGAGCCTCGAATTGTACAAGGCCAAACGACTTCGTTTGCCAAGTAGTCGCTGTTAACTCACTTGACCTCGTTGGCTATTACCGTTATTTCGAGACTTGCTAACTGTGGCAGGGTTATGCTTGTACTCATGCATGACCCTGCGAGAATGCGGTGTGCTGCACTGTTTGCAGGGTTAATCGGTTAGCAAGGCAAGGAGTTCACGGGATGGCCCAGGCATTGAATTCGTCAACTTCCGAGAAGAGTGCTTTTCAATTGGGTTGGCAGGGAATCGGCATCATCCTGTTGTATGGTGTCACACTTCTCATCGGCTATCATCTCAGTCAGCGCACTCTTACGATGCATGAAGTCATCTTCGCACAACCAGCCAAGGAAATGCTGGCGAGTGGCGATTTTCTGGTGCCCCGCGTTGGTGGTGTCGTGTTTGGCGACAAACCTCTTTTGACCATGTGGCTGATGGCGGCATCGATCGAACTCACTGGCAGTCTGGATGAATGGGTGGTTCGCTTGCCCAGCAGCCTGGCTGCATTACTGACTGCTGTAGTCATTGGCATGACAGCGGCTCGCTGGTTTGGTAAACGCGTTGGCATTCTCGCTGGTCTTGCTCAGTTGACGAGTTACTACGTGCTGCAGATGGCAACACTCGCAGAGTCAGACATGCTGCTAATTTGCTCGGTGACACTTGCCATTTGCTTTTTCGCCTGGGTGCAGATTCCCAGCCCCATCGGGCAAGTGCAGGGGAGATGGACACCCTGGGTGTTCGGGTTTCTGGTCGGTCTGACATTCATGATCAAAGGCCCGATTGGAGTTGTCTTCATTGGACTGACGGTTGGCTCGTGGATGGTGCTGAACCGCCAATGGTCGCTGTTACGATTCTTCTTTCATCCGGGCGGCTTGCTGGTGTTTCTGCTGATGGCTTTGCCCTATCCACTTTTATCAGGTTTGCGATATCCACCCATTCTGGATGAGTGGTTGCTGCACAACTGGGGGCGATTTAAGGGCGACTTGACGCAGGTGGAGAACAGGGAACCACTCTGGTTTTACTTTCTGAATCTGCCGATGGTCTTGCTGCCCTGGACACCGTGTCTGATTATCGCATTGATGGATCGCAAAGTGTGGAAGCATCCGATGGTCTGGCTCGCACTGTGCTGGTTCCTTCCTGGAGTTTTGTTTCTCAGTTGTTCTGCCTGGAAATGGAAGCATTACATGTCGCCATTGCTTCCTGGGCTGACCATCATAGCTGCAGTGGGTCTGGAAAGATGGCTCTATGTCACCAGCCAGGTTTTGCAGCGCTACTGGCGACCTCTCATGCTGGGAACGCTGCTGCTTGGCATTGCAGGCGTGGCAGTAATTTACAAAACTAATCCCCTCGGAGAGTTACCGATTGCTATTCTGGTGAGTGTGGCCTCGATCAGTGCCATGGTCGTGATGGAACTGAATTACAGAAAGTTGCATCGCTGGTCAGTTCCTGCGCTATTCACCATGATCTGGATGATGATTGCCGGTGTGTTCATCTGGGTACTGCCTGTGCATGATCATTGTCGGGTGCAGGTGGAATTTGCGGATAGAATCAACCAGAGACAGGAACTCGATAAGCCGTTGCACCTGGTAAATTTGAGCTATCACCAGATCATTTACTATCTGAAGAAACCCATTGTACGTCTCGATAAGATCAAGCAGTTTCAATCGCTTGCTGAGCATATCGACGATGATAAATATGTGCTGATTAAGCAGAAGGACATCAGTGAGATTCAGTCACTGGGCATGGTGCAACCCCTCGATAGCTGCCCTAATACACGCAGAAAAACAGGGCCAGGCGACAACCTGGTGCTGGTACGGCTCCAGACAGTATTACCAGCTCAATTCAATGTTAATCCATAGTATCAGGTCAGTTCCTGGAGTCGAGCCAGACCTGCCTCAGCCACCTGTCTGCCGGTGATGAATCGCCCTTCGTTGATCCACGAGCGTACCAGTTGCTTGGAGATGTTGCCCAGCAGCTTGACTTCAAGATCGAGCAGTTCTTCTTCGAGCTGTTCGAAATGAGTTGCCCAATGTCTTGCTTCAATGCTGTCCACCCGTTTATCACTTTCCCAGCGCATCCGATGAAACAGCAGCGTGGAATAGGGAGTCACCCAGCGCTTTTGGGAGGCAGCGAAAATCAGTACTGTTGCTGATGAACATTCTCCCAGCACATAACAGGTTACCTTGAGTTTGCGCAGTCGTATCAGTGAAAGGATAGCCATAGCACCATAAACGGAACCACCTGCTGAGTCGATATGGAAGATGCACTCACTGCCTGGCTTGAGTTGGATCAACTCCTTGGTGAGTTCCGCTTCCCAGTCGTCAACGTCACCAATGAGGGCGAATTCCGGGATAGTCTTCTTGCGAGATGTGGGCATAATGTCAATCTGCTGGTGTAGAAGAGCACTCTAGCGAACAGTCAGTCCTTATACAATCAAAAAGACACCATCATCAACAGAAAAGGGATGCTCTTGCGCGTTGCATTGGTACATGATTGGCTGCTGGGGATGCGTGGCGGCGAGAAAGTTCTCGAAGCGATTGCCCGAATGTATCCTGATGCTGAACTTTTCACGCTGATTGCAGACCGCCAATCTCTTTCCCCTATTCTGCAACAACGCAAGATACATACCAGTTGGTTGCAGCGACTGCCCGGTGTCAGAAGTTATTACCGGACATTGTTGCCCTGGATGCCAGGAGCCATCGAACAACTGGATGTAACGGGCTTTGACCTGATCATCAGTTCCAGTCATTGCGTTGCCAAGGGGGTGATGGTTCCCTCTGGTGCGAAACATTTGTGCTACTGTCATTCGCCTATGCGCTATGCCTGGAACCTGCAGGAACTCTATATCAGTAAAGTGCCAGCACCTCTGAGGCCAATTGTCCGAAAACAACTCGAAAAACTGCGAGAATGGGACAGGAAATCATCGGATCGGGTACATCAATTCATCGCCAATGGCAAAACAGTACAGGAACGGATTCGATCTGCATACAGCAGAGATAGCCTCATCATTCATCCGCCGGTGGATACCGATTTTTACCATCCAGACACAGAACGAAAGCGGGAAGATTACTATCTGGCTGTTTCAGCCCTGGCTCCCAACAAACGGATTGATCTCGCTGTTTTGGCATGCATGAGACAGAAAAAGAAACTGGTGATCATTGGCTCAGGCCAGGAATCGAAACGACTGCAACAGATGGCCGATCCGAATCTCATTCAGTTCCTCGGCTGGCAGTCTGATGAAGTCATCAGGGAACATTATCAGCGCTGCAAAGCATTGTTATTCCCCGGCGAAGAAGACTTCGGAATAGTGCCTTTGGAAGCCAATGCCTGTGGAACCGCTGTAATTGCCTACGGCCACGGTGGCGCAACTGAAACCATTCAGCCTTTAGGTGAAATCGAGCGTCCAACTGGCATCTGGTTTAATGAAGCAACTGTTGATTCTCTCTGTGCAGCCATCGAACAGTTTGAGCAATCGGGTGATGCCATAGAGCCGAAAGCCTGCAGACAAAATGCACTGCATTACAGATCCGAACGCTTCACTGATACCATGCAGCAGGCAGTCAAGACATTCATGTCATGAGTAGGCCAGTCACCGACACGTTCTGCTGGTCAGGCATAGAATAATGAGCATCAACTTTCACTGGACTGGGGTATGGAAACAAATACGCACGTGACCAGTTGGCAGGATCGACTGCAGCATATTGTCGATACCATGCGGGAAATGAGTCTGCATGGCGATCCGCAGGAGATGGTGCGATCGTATGGCGCCCGCATGCGGAAGCTCAGGCCAGATAATACGATTCTTGCTATCAGCCGACGTGGTCTGGAATCTCCCTGGTATCGCATCACCCGATCCAACAAGCTCGATCCCACGATCAATCCCTGGAAGCAGCCTGAGAAACTGCCGCTGTTGCAGGGTGGAATCCTCGGCGATCTGATTTATGCTGCTCAGCCAAAGATCATACAGAACTTTCATCTCAACCAGGACGATCCTGCTTATGAGTTCCTGAGCAATCACCGGTCACTCATCGCCATCCCCCATTATGATCTGGGCGAAGCCGTGAACATGGTGATCGTTCTGCGGCAAACGGCGGATGCGTTTGACCCGGATGAATTCCCTGATCAGGTTTTGATCAGCAATCTCTTTGGCCGGGCCACGCACAACCTGGTATTGCGGGAGCAGGTACAGCATTCCTTTGATGCCATTGATCGTGAATTGAAAGCCGTAGCTGCCATCCAGAGATCGCTACTGCCTAAAGAACTGCCTCAAGTTCCAGGCCTGGATCTGGCTGCGTACTATGAGACTTCTGCGCGAGCCGGTGGAGATTATTACGATTTCTTTCACTTGCCCGGCGACTTGCGAGGCATTCTGATAGCTGATGTCAGCGGACACGGTACACCGGCTGCCGTGCTGATGGCGGTGACACACAGCATTGCCCACAGTTACCCGGGCCCAGCCAAGCCCCCTGCACAGTTGCTCGAATATCTCAATCAACGACTGGTGGAAGCGTACACCAGTCAGGTGGATGCATTCGTCACCGCCTTCTATGGTGTGTATGATCCAGCTAACCGTCGCATTCAATATGCCAGTGCGGGGCATCCGGCGCCGCGGCTGAAGAGATGTTCCGATAACACCCTCATGACGCTCGATGGCGAACGGGCTCTGCCATTGGGTATCTTTCCCGATACCACTTACCAGAATCATGAAGTGCAATTGATCCCGGGCGATCAAATAGTCTTTTACACCGATGGCATTACCGAAGCCCACAACCACGCCGGACAGATGTTCGGCACAGAAAGGCTCGATGCTGTGCTCAGCAACTGTGGAATCAGCGCACAGGGGCTACTGGATGATGTTATTTCCAGCGTCAATCAGTTCACCCAGGGCCAGCAGGTTGAGGATGATCGAACCGTAGTTGTCATGAAAGTCCACTGATTCGGCTTGACCAAGTGGTATAGTCCGGTTAAACGGCATATTCCACAAGTGCTTCTTGAAGCTACTTGCACCGGCTTAACTTGCTGAGAAGTCATTCAGGCTGAATACTTTATGACGTACCCGCTGGCGACTGCTCATCGTGTCTGTGCCCGCACTGGAAAAGTGCTGCAGCCCGGTGAGAAGCACATGGTAGTTCTTCGCAACAAAGACGAAAGTCTGGCCAGGGAAGAAATCTCCATGGAAGCCTGGGCGGAACCAGGCCAGGATGCGTTTGCATGGTGGCAAACCAGCGTCCCGGATCGTCAAGCGTCATCGCGATTGATTATTGATGATGGTCTGGTGTATGATTGTTTCACCAGGCTCGAATCCGAAGGGGATGCTGTCAAAGTCAATTTCCGCTATGTGCTTGCCTTGTGGCTGCTCAGAAAACGGAAACTGAAATTTGAAGATGTCCGCAAGGATCAGGGGCAAGAATGGCTTATGCTGCGGGAAGCAAGGAATAAGAAACTCCACCGCGTTCTCGACCCGCATCTGAATGAAGAAGCCATCGGGCAGGTGCAGCAGGAAGTGGAAGCCATGTTGCAGGCTGCATGAGAATTCGGGAAAGGAAGCTATGAAGAGAGTGACATACTATTCCTGGTTTCTTCTCCTCGCCACATTGATCGTCACGAGTGCAGGTTGCAAAAGCCTCATCGGTGTGAATGAACCATCGCGTGGCAATGCTTCCTTTACCACCCCAGCCAATGCTGCTGAACTTGTCACCCATCTGAACAGAAACGCACAACCTATTCAATCGGTGGAGAGCGACGCTCTCGATATTACAGTAACCCAGAATGGTCAGCCCTTTGGTTTGAATGGCAAACTGGCATATCAGAAAGAACGTAATTTCCGCATGATCGCCAGTGCTATTGCCAGTACCGAGGCAGACCTCGGCTCCAACGATCAGGAATTCTGGTTCTACATGAAGCGGAATGATCCGCCTGATTTGTTTTTCTGTTCTTACAACGAACTTTCGCAGGCTCAAATCAAACTGCCAATTCAACCTGACTGGATTGCTGAGGCGCTCTGCGTGCAGAGCCTGAACCCGCAGGAATACGAAATGCGGGAACTTCGCAACGGCGCCTATTTTGAACTAATCAAGCGGGTCAATCATCAGGGTGAACAACTCTACAAAGGCGTGCTGATTGCAACGAGTGGCCCGAATGCCGGCCGCGTGGTGATGCATCGCCTGTTCCGTGCCAAAGGCCCCGAAGTATGGCGTGCCGAAATGCTGGAATACCAGTTGGAAAAAGATGTAGGTACCTACGCCATACCCTACCATGTCAAAATCACCTGCCCGGAGCAGAATGTCACCATCGAAATGAAACTGAAAGACTGCAAAGTGAATCAGCTTGCCGCCGGTGCTCAATTGTTCCAGCGCCCGCAAGGTTATCGTAGCCGCGACATCGCCCGCCTCCAGCCATCAGGTGTTCCTAACACTATTACCCGAGTCCGTGGCGGCGAGTGATTCTTATCCTCGCCCCTCACCCCTGAATCCTCACCCCTCTCAATAGGTTATCAATGCTTCCAGCCGTTTAATGCGATCTTCAATCGGCGGATGACTGGAAAACATCGAAGAAGATAGTGCCGAAAATTGCCTGATGGGATTCACAATATACATATGTGCCGTGCCACGGTTGGCCGTTTCCAGTACCTCGGTATCTCGTGATAACTTTCGCAGTGCACCAATCAATCCACTCGGGTTGCGTGTAAATTCAACCGCAGATGCATCTGCCAGGTATTCACGTTTTCGGCTGACTGCCAGTTGAATGATCTGAGCCAGAATGGGAGCAAGAATACTCAATATGAACGCCAGCACCACCATGATGGCGATGAAGATGGCAGCACCATCTTTTTTACTGCTGCCATCACTGGAGGTGCGATGGCGCGAAGTGCCGCCCCAGTGTGCCCCGGTACGCAACGCTCGCCAGAAGAAATCTGACAGCATGACAATGACGCCGATCAGTACTGCCAGGAGCAGCATTAGCCGAATGTCGTAATTGCGTATGTGGCCCATCTCGTGTGCAATGACGCCCTGCAACTCATCTCGATTCAGGCGATAGCGAAGTCCAGTGGTAATGGCAACAATGCCATGTGCGGGATCGCGACCAGTAGCGAATGCATTCATCGCAGTATCATCAATCAGATAAACCTGCGGCATCGGTACATTGGCCGCAATCGCCATTTCTTCCACGACATGATACAGTTCAGGGTCTTCGCCGGGCTGTAATGGCCTGGCGCCACTGACACCCAGAACAAGCGAACTGCCGTTAAAGTACGCCAATGAACAAATGAAAAAGGCGATCACAGCAGCCACCAGCCCTGCAATAACTCCGGACTGTACCTCAGCCCAGGTAGCGTTCTGTGTGGACATCGAGATGAAAGCGATTGCCAGTATGACGGCAATCGCAGCTACAAACAGAACAAAGCAGACAACAAGCACAACGCTCGCTCTCTTATTGGCTGCAATATCATCTCGGAAAGTGTGCATAGGATTTGCGCGAGAGAAAACCCGGCATGGCGAATCTATGCCGGAACTTTGCCTTCCTTAGAACTGTACTTTCGGTGCCTGATTGACAGCGGCCGCCTCTTCCGGGGCGACTTCATAAAAGCCAACCGGGCCAAAGCCGGTGAAGCCAGCTACAAGATTGTTGGGGAAACGCATCAGGGATGCGTTGTATTTTCCCACGGAGTCGTTGTAATGCTGGCGGGCAAAGCCGATTCGGTTTTCCGTGCTCTTCAGTTCTTCCTGCAACGCGAGGAAGTTCGTGTTGGCTTTCAGATCGGGATAGGCTTCTGACAAGGCAAAAAGCTGTCGCAATGCTCCGCTCAACTGGTTTTCCGCAGCAATCTGGTTGTTGATGCCCTGTGCGCCTACTGCAGCGTTTCTCGCCTGGATAACTTTCTCCAGCGTGCCTGATTCGTGCTTGGCATAGCCTTTGACAGTTTCCACCAGGTTGGGAATCAGATCGTGACGGCGTTTGAGTTGTACATCAATCTGAGCCCAGGCATTCTGGGTTTCCACGCGACCGTTCACGAGACCATTATATATCGAGATGGCGATCAGCAGCAGGACGACACCGATTCCCACGAGAATCCAGGTCCAAGGCAATTCCTGAGCCTTAGCAGCATCAGCCTGCGCCAGTAGCCATTGAGAAGTTGACAATAATGCATACATCTTGCATCTCCATGTTAATCCAGTTGATTCTTGGCATTATGCATGCCACGTAAGGTGCTGTCTAGCAGTGAAATTCCTATTACTGAAAGAATAATACTTCCGAACATGTTATTCGCAGCCACCGTTTGGGGATTTCAGTTTGAGCGTTCATTCACCCACAACGATCCATGAGACACAGGAAATCATCGCCCAATCCTTTCGGGACAAAAGCCCTGTTTATCCTCAGGGCGGAATGACGCAGCAGCACTGGCTCGCACCAGCTACTGAACCAGGCGTGCTACTGGATATGAGATCCATTAACCAGGTTGTTGATTATCCGTTTCGAGACATGACCATCACCGTGCAGGCAGGCATGACAGTTCATCAGATGAAACAACTTCTGAAAGAACAGAAGCAATGTCTGCCTATCGACGTGCCTGATGAAGCTACTGCAACAGTCGGAGGCAGCATTGCCGCTAACTTAGCAGGGCCACGTGCCGCAGGCTGGGGTTCCTGGCGCGATTACCTTATCGGCTTAAGCTGGCTCAATGACCAGGGCAAAGCAATTAAGGCGGGTGGGCGCGTCGTCAAAAATGTAGCAGGGTATGATTTCTGCAAACTGTTTGTCGGCTCGCTGGGAACGCTGGGTGTCATCACTGAAGTAACCCTGAAAGTAAAGCCTCAGCCTGAAAAGTTGTCACTATTGCTGATAGAAACAAATAGCTCCGGCTGTCATGTGTTAATGCAGGCACTGAAATTGCGGCAGGTCTACCCGGTTCTGGCAGTCTGGAATTCCACTAGCAAACAACTAACACTTGGTTTTGAAGACAATCAGAGCGCTGTCAACTGGCAGGTGCAACAGACTTTACAGGCTGCCGAAACGGCCAGGTTATCCGTGCAGATTGTGGAACAGGAAAAAGCTGAGCAGCATATATCTCAGATCATCAACAGGAACAAACCTCGCGATGCAGTACATTTTGCAGCGAAGGTGCCTCGCGGTCAGGCCTTACCGCTCGCTGAGCAACTGGTAAGCTGCGATTCAGCATGTTCTGTACAACCGCTGACTGGATTGATTAATGGAGAATTGCCTGCAGAAGCTACAGAAGAACAAGCGGTGGAACGTATCAATGCATTACGTCAGCAGCTTCACAAGTTGGGAGGCATACTTTTCATGTCAAGCTGCCCAGCTCAATGGCGTGTTCGTTTGTTGCCCTTTGGTACACCACGACCTGAATGGAAACTAATGCGGAAAATCAAGCAGACACTCGATCCTCACGATCTGTTTCAGCGAAACCGTCACGAAATATTTCTGGGTGAATAAGGAATCAAGCTTTGTCATCAGCATCAACCCAGAATCAATCGACACCACCAACGGGAATCGGGCAGGGTATCAATTACGAACTATTCCTCGATTGCGTTCATTGTGGTTTGTGCACTGCCTCCTGTCCTACCTATGTGGAACTCGGCACCGAGATGGATTCGCCTCGAGGCCGTATTTATCTGATGCGAGGCGTGGTCGATGGCCGGATTCCACTCGATCAGGATGTCAAGGATCATCTTGATCTCTGCCTCAATTGTAGAGCCTGTGAAACAGCATGTCCGAGTGGTGTGCAGTATGGCAAATTGATCGAGCCCTTCCGCAACGATCTGGTGGACCGCAAACAAAATGTTGAGCGGCTGCCTTGGTGGCAGCGATGGGTGTTGTTCCACATCTTCCCTTACGCGTCGCGAGTCCGCTGGGCCATAGCCCCGGCCCGCTGGCTGCAGTGGTTGAAGCTCGACCGAGCCATCATCAAGATTTTGCCAACACGACTAAGGCAGATGCAGGAGATGTTGCCTAGGTTGCGCTCACTCCCAGCCTTGCCAGAGTTTTTGCCTGCGCAAGGTAAAAAACGGGCCAGTGTGGCACTACTCACAGGATGTGTCAATGATGCCATGTTTCGACAGGTGAACTGGGCCACCGCCAAGGTGCTTCAGTTCAACGGCTGCGATGTCTGGATTCCACGTGCCCAAAGCTGTTGCGGAGCGCTGCATCTGCATGCTGGGCATGAGAAGCCGGCCCAGCAACTCGCCACATCTTTGGTTCATCAGATGCTCGCAAGAAGTGATGTTGATTATCTCATCACCAATGTCGCCGGTTGTGGTTCAACGATGAAGGAATATGCTCATCTTCTGGAACATACCGATTCGGCAACACAGGGAGTACTGTTTCAGAAGAAGGTACGCGACATCCATGAATTCCTGATGGAACTCGGGCCGGTCAAGCCTGAACATCCGCTCAACCTGCGGGCAACCTATCACGATGCCTGTCATTTGTGCCACGCACAGAAAATCAGGCAGGCGCCCCGCGACTTGCTCGCCTTGATTCCTGGTTTGAAGGTTCAACCTTTAGCTGAGTCCGAAATCTGCTGCGGGGCAGCTGGCAGCTACAACATGACACAGCCAGAGATGGCTGAAAGGCTTGGCAAACGCAAAGTCAGTCACATCATCGAAACCAACCCTCAAATGGTTTTCACTGCCAACGCTGGGTGTATTCTGCAGATCGCCAGATATTTGAAACAAACACTTCCCAATGTCCCCGTGCTTCACCCAATCGAAGCACTCTGGGCCAGTTATTCTGGCGAGCCGCTACTTCGCTAACCCTTCCACGGGGCATACCACGCATACGCAATCCAGACAGTAAGCGAAACCAGAGCAGCGACCAGGCCTGTTTTCAGCCACAACATATGTCGTGAGAAATTGGCTTGTTCCACGGGCGATTCAATCATCAGCTTCATGTTCTCGGTACGCTCGGTGACGCTACCATGCAGCCAGCCAACATGGTCGGGCGATTCGCCATTAAGCAACGCCACCCTGTGCAGAGCATTTGCATATACCGATAAGCCAAAATCATGAGACTGATCATGCCAGGCCAGGCAAGCCATCAGGTCGGCTTCCCGTTCGAGTTTGCGCGATAGATCACACAGAGTGAACCGAACATAGAGTAGGACTACGCCAAGCAATGCTGATTGAAACAGTACCTGATCCCAGATCGAAGATGTGGTGATCTGCGTGGAGACCAACCAACTGGCCAGCGTCCAGATCAACAGGCTTAACAGGAGATAAACCAGCAGTATCCAAAGATG
Organism: Planctomycetia bacterium; assembly: GCA_016795155.1. Classification (NCBI taxonomy): domain Bacteria; kingdom Pseudomonadati; phylum Planctomycetota; class Planctomycetia; species Planctomycetia bacterium. The sequence continues at coordinate 66,225 of JAEUIE010000050.1, forward strand.
CCGATAGCGGATGTGCGCTAACTCATGGGTAAACACAGCACATAGTTCATCATCGCTGAGTTGATCCAGCAGCAAATCACTGAATATGACAAACCGTGGTCGTGGCAAATAACCAGCCAGAAGAGCCATAGCTTGTTGCCCTTGCGTGTTCCAGACGAGGATGTTGGTCAATCGAATGTTGAGTTTTGAGCAGATTTTCTCCAACATGTCTCGCCGAGGCCCTGCACACATCGGCTCCGTATCCCAGGCCTTCGTCCAGATCCAGGGCAGGAACCATGCGATCGCAATCAGACTGAGCAAGCCGAACAGGACCAGCGTCGCCCAGTTCCATCCTGCATCATAGCCTTGCAGTGCCCCCTGGATGGCTGCAAACACAAACAATGGCTCCAGCAGCATGGCCAGGTGGTAGCGCGCCTTCGCCTTGATGAACTCACCTGCACTCTGCATGGGCAGCCATTGCGACCATTCACTCGTTTGATGCAGCGCCCGTTCTACGCGGTAAAAACTCGACCACGATACCAGAAGGCCTAGCACAAATGGAAGCAGGATGACCAGTTCATCCAGAAACAGCGTGTGCGATAGATGCCAGGTGTTTCTGACTACCGAGGGCCAGCCAAACAGGAACAGCGTGGTGAAGTACATGCCCACCGCAAAGACGATATGCAATCGCCTGAGTATGCGCAGCAGTCTCGCCCATTCTTCCCGTTTGTCTGGTCGCGTGAGGATACGGTGCACCAGATAACTTGAGGGAATCTCTGCCGTCAGCCCCATTAGCAGCCAGACCAGGCTGGATTGAATTACAGCCCGTGTCGGGTCAACTGGCTTGCCCGTCCCCAGCGGTGCAAAGAAAACCACCGCCAGGACAAAGAAAAAGACTAATCGCATAACCTAACATAGCACCTGTTTCATGGTGAATAAGCGAACTCATTGCCAAAGCCGCTATTTTGGCAATTGCTGAACGATAAGGTGGCTCGGTTGTGACGCTGATCGATGAATGGTATGTGTTGCCGATTGAAAATCTTTTTCTGTTGCTTCAAAAATGTTGGGGATGAATTTTTGGGGATTCCTATCAATCAGAGGAAACCAGGTGCTTTGTATCTGCACCATAATGCGATGCCCCTTGCGGAAGCAGTGATTCATCGAATGCAGGTTTATTTGATATTCATTTACTTTACCAGGCTCAATTGCCCGGGGGTTTTCAAAACTTTCACGGAATCGCCCACGGAAGACATCGTTGGCCACCATGAGCTGATATCCTGCCATTTTGCTTTCGGAATAGTTGTCTGGATAGACATCGATGAGTTTCACGATCCAGTCGCAGTCACTGCCTGTGGTAGAAGCGAACAGCTTGGCAAACACATTGCCTGCCAGGACGGTATCCTCGTGCAATGGCTCTGTTTCGTAACTCAATACATCAGGTCGATTGTGGACAAAACGCTGATCCTGCACGAGCCACACGCTCCAGGTAGACCCAATGCTGTAAGTTGGGCGGATAGGCCGTTCACGGTACGGCACCGGCTTGCGAGGATCCGATACATATGAATCGGAAGCTTCAGCAGTCTGCGGGGCATCAAAGCTCAGCTTGCCATCTTCATGAAAATAAAGTTGTCTGGTCCTGGCTTCTTTCGGTGGCCATTGGCTCGAATTGACCCAACGGTTACTGCCCGTCTGGAAAGTCATCACTTCCTCAAACGGCATGTCTCCCTTGTCCTTCAGATATTTATCAAAGAAAGTCTTCTGAACCGTTTCGCGGTAGTATTGTGCCGTCGGTGAGTTGAATTTGATCTTGTCCAGCGAACTGCCATCACCACCCGCCCAGCCGCCGTGATTCCAGGGACCGACGACCATGAAGTTCTTCTTTTCCGTGTCTTTCTTCTCAAACTGGGAGTACGTCGTCAGTGGACCATAAAAATCTTCCTGATCCCACCAGCCTGCCACGGTGAGCGTTGGCACTTTCACTTCGTTCATGTACTTCGATGCAGCCTGCTTCTGCCAGAAAGCATCATAGTTGGGATGCTTGACGAAGTTGTTCCAGGTAGGCATCTTGCCTTTAAGGTACTTTTCGTTGACGTTGCTGAGTGGCCCGAGTTTCAAATACCATTCGTACGTATCCACTTTGTCAAACTTGAACTGGTTGGAGCGCTTGTCGGTCTCTATCATGGTGACATATTCCAGCCCATAGCTTAATCGGAATGCCCCATTGTGATGGAAATCATCTCCCAGGTACATGTCCGCTACCGGAGCCTGCGGTGAACCAGCTTTGAGTGCCGGGTGAGGATCAATCAAAGCCATGGTCGTCAGCCAGCCATCGTACGAGATGCCCAGCATGCCCACCCGGCCATTATTCTGAGGCACATTCTTGATCAGCCATTCAATCGTATCGTAGGTATCGCTGCTTTCATCAATCGCCTGCGGATTGCTCTTGTCTCTGGGTGCGCGAATCATGTCAAACTCGCCATCCGATTGATAGCGGCCTCGGATATCCTGAAACACAAAGAGGTATCCGTCTTCTGCAAGGTTCTTCAGGTAGGAATTCAGTGGGTTGGGACGGTCAGCATTGTAAGGCGTGCGGATCATGATAATGGGCAGACTTTCCGTCTGTTTCTTCGGCGTATGAATGACGGTGTACAACTTCACGCCATCCCGCATGGCAATTTTTTCACTGCGGCGATCGTAGGATATCTTGTCAGACTTTTCCTGGCCAGACAGTTGAAGTGCTGGTTGGAACAGGATCAACAGACAGATAGTTCCCTGAAGCCTTATCATGTTCGTCTCACTAGGAAAGGTATTTTAAAAGAAGCCAAGTTCCAGCCGTGCTGCTTCCGACATGCGTTCCTGCGACCACGGTGGCTCCCATACCAGTTCCACCCTGGCGGAGTGCACTCCAGGCAGGCTGGCAATTTTCTCTTCAACCTGTCGAGGCAGCGAACCAGCTACCGGACATGCCGGAGAAGTTAAAGTCATTTTCACCGCGACATCATTCGCGGCGTTGACTGCAATTTCGTAAATCAGTCCCAGTTCATAAATATTGACAGGAATTTCGGGGTCGAAAATCGTCTTGATGACGTTGGCAACACGATCCTGCATCGGCAGCTCAGGATCATCCTGAAACTCAGGTTCCTTTCCAGTGCCAATTCCCAGCTTACTCATTCCGAGCGGAGTTCTCGACGACATGCTCACTCCTTCGAAACTGCATCTGCTTCGGTCTCAGTGACTTCTTTCGATTTCTTCTTTTTCTTCGGTTTCGTAACGGTGAGCGCTTTCAAAGCAATGTCCGTGCGGAAGAACATGCCTTGATATTCAAGTTTGGGAATAACACTGTAAGCCTTCTCCCGTGCTTCTGCCAGCGTATTCCCCAACGCAGTAACGTTCAAAATGCGTCCACCATCAGTCAGCACACGGTTGTCAACCATCCTGGTGCCGGCATGGAATACCTTGGTATCTTCAACACGGGAAGCACTTTCAAAACCCGTGATGAGCTTGCCCTTGCTGCTTGATGTGGGATAACCCTGTGCAGCCAAGACTACAGTTACTGCCGGCCGGGGATCCCAGACGACTTTGTCGCTGTCCAGTGTATCCAGAGTACCATCGACCACCGCTTCCAGCAGATCAAGCAGATCAGATTGCAGCCGCATCAGAATGACTTGCGTTTCCGGATCGCCAAATCTCACATTATATTCCAGCACTCGAGGCCCCTGGCTGCTCATCATCACACCGGTGAAGAGCACGCCACGGAATGATCGCCTCCCTCGTCGCATCGCGTGTACCGTTGGCACAATGATCGACTTCTCAATATCAGCCAGTTGCTCTGGAGTTACCGTGGTTGCCGGGCTGTAAGCACCCATGCCACCTGTGTTCGGCCCCTGATCGTTGTCAAAAGCCGCTTTATGGTCCTGCGTTAAAGGCAGCGTCAAAATGCCCCGGCCGGAAACCAGGGCCAGCACGCTGACTTCGTACCCATCCAGCCTCTTTTCCACTACCACCCGCCGGCCTGCTTTGCCAAACGCTTCTTTGACCATGATGAGATCAAGTGCCGCAAGTGCTTCAGCAGTATTGGAGCATACAATGGCTCCTTTGCCCGCACAGAGACCGTCAGCCTTTACCACGACGGGATAGTCCCGGCTTTCAATGTATCGCTTGGCAGGTTCGGGATGATCGAAACAGCGAAACTCTGCCGTGGGAATGTCGGCATGTCGCATCAGTTCCTTTGCAAAAACCTTGCTGGCTTCCAGTTCTGCAGCCAGCTTTGATGGTCCAAAGACACGGATGCCTGCCTTCTGCAGTGTATCAGTCAAACCCGTTGCCAGCGGCGCTTCCGGGCCGATGACTACCAGTCCGATCTCCTCTTTCTTGCAGAATCGAATGATCTTGTCAGTTTCTTCCGGCTCGATGGCGACATTGCTGGCATCAAGAGCCGTTCCGGCGTTCCCCGGTGCGCAGAACACCTGTTTCACACGTGGAGATTGAGTAAGTTTCCAGACCAGGGCGTGTTCACGCCCACCTTTGCCGATGACAAGAACCTTCACGTCGCTTCCTCAACGCATGATTGCATCTGCTTTCATGCTATCAAGGTAGCGAGGAGTTGCCACTGAATTGAATGATTCACTTTACTTCCGCGCAAGCATCAAGTCGTGCGCGATTCGCGTGTGTGGGCCTTCAGATATTCCAATGCCTTTTCCAGCACCTTATCCTGATAAGGGCGAGTAGAGCGATTGAGTGCTGACATGGTATTTGCTGTTTCCGCCAGCCCTGCAATAGCGCCTGCTGCACCGCTCCAGCCGGGCATCATGCTTAATGGGCCAAACATCGTAGTGATCTTTTCCACCTGATCCATCCGGCTGCTTTCTTCATCACGAATGATATCACGATCACGACGGGCAATCAGCCAGTCCAGTTCTTCCAAGGGCGACAGTTTCACTTCAATATCAGGTCGCACGCCCCAATCGTCCTGTTCCTTGCTGTCGGGGAATTTGTGAATGTTCTTTCCGCTGGGACGAAGATACTTGGCAGTGGTCAGCCGCAGTCGGCTGGTGCCCGCTTCCATGGGATAGAGTCGTTGCACGCTACCCTTGCCAAAGCTGCGGTCGCCAATCACCACAGCACGCTTGTGATCCTGCAGCGAGGATGCCACAATTTCACTGGCCGATGCTGACATCTCATTGACCAGCACCACGATCGGTATGGCATTGGAGCCGGTAAAGAAAGTGCCTTCCTTCTTGGCTTGATAGATACGTGGTTCTTCGTTGCGGCCTTCTACGCGAACGATTTCTCCCGAATCTATGAACAAATCTGCCATGGATACGGCTGTTTCCAGTGAGCCACCAGGGTTGTTGCGCAGATCAAGAATAAGTCCCTGGGCATGATCCTTCTGCAGTTCCTGCAGTGCCTTCGTCAATGTTTCCAGCGAATTGGAACCGAACGATGCGATGCGGATGTAGCCAAACTGTCGGCCAGCATCGACGAAGAAATCCCAGTTCTGGTCAGGTTTCCGTTTGTCGCCAAGAATGCCTTCAGTGGTTATCTCTTCACGGGTCAGGGTAATTTCCATGCGACGACCTGAACCCCGTCGACGAATCGTCAAAGTCACCGTAGTCCCCGGAGAGCCTGAGATGCGATCCACCACATCATCATTGCTGAGACCTTGCGCCTTTTCACCGTTGATGGCTTCAATCTCATCGCCTGGCTTGATACCTGCCCGATAGGCTGGTGTGCCCATGATGGGTGTAATCACCATCACCCGCTTGGTATCGCGGTTGACGACCACCTGCACGCCAATGCCTCCAAATTTCCCTTCACTCTGTTTCTTGAAATGCGTGTATTCTTTCGGGCTGATGTAGCTCGAATTGGGGTCGAGACTGGCCAAGCCGCCATCAATCGCCGCTTCAATGAACTTGCGCCGTTCTGCAGGTTTCAAGTCACGAACGTAATTCATGTCAATGTGCTGCATGACATCGATCATCAAAGCCAGATTTTCATAATCCTTGCCTTGCGAGGTGAACCCTTTGACAAACTGCATCGGCCCACGCGGTGGAATCAGCCCACCCTGGGCAGCAGTCCATGCTGCGATACTGAGCAGCAGAATCCCAAGAATCCAAACAGCATTGCGACGAGGCATAAACTGGCTCCCACGGTCGATACGGAATTATACCGGCCTTTGCATTTCGCACAACCTGAGGTATACAACTCCTTCACATTGGAGAGCACATCTTTCTCGTACGGTAAGTGTCAAACTGCAATGCCTTTATTATTGAGTTGAAGCTGAATGAAGTTCCTGTTGACGAACCTGATCCCACCCGGAGAATGTCATCATTGACATTAATCCCATTATCTGGCTTAACCTTTATGCCAACCTCTGCTGACATTCGCAAGCAATTCATCCAGTTCTTCGTCGAGAAGTGTGGCCACACCTTCGTGCCCAGTTCGCCGGTGGTACCGCTCGACGATCCCACGCTCCTTTTTACCAACGCCGGCATGAACCAGTTCAAGGATGTCTTCCTCGGCACCGGCAGCAGGCCCTACAAACGGGCTGTCAATTCGCAGAAGTGCATCCGAGCCAGCGGCAAACACAACGATCTCGAAGACGTCGGTCGCGATACCTACCACCACACCTTCTTCGAAATGCTCGGCAACTGGTCGTTCGGCGACTATTACAAAGCCGACGCCATCCGCTGGGCCTGGGAACTGCTCACGAAAGTCTGGGGCATCGACAAGACGCGATTGCATGCCACCGTCTTCGGCGGCTCGCCCGATGAAGGCGTGCCAGGCGACGATGAAGCTGCTGAACTCTGGGCCAAAGTCACCGACATCAACCCCAAGCATATCCATCGCTTCGGCAAGAAGGATAACTTCTGGGTGATGGGTGAAACCGGCCCCTGCGGTCCATGTACTGAAATCCATATCGACCGCACCCCCGATGGCAGTGGCGGCAAGCTCGTCAATGCTGGCGTTCCCGAAGTGATGGAGATCTGGAACCTCGTCTTCATCCAGTACAACCGTAATACCCCGGGCGGGAAGCTGGAACTCTTGCCAGCTAAGCACGTCGATACCGGCATGGGCTTCGAACGAGTCACCTCCGTACTGCAAGGGGTGAACAGCAACTACGATACCGATGTGTTCACACCATTGCTGTCAGCTATCAGCGATCAATTATCAGCGAAATATACCGGCAAACTGGATGATCCGAAGGACATCGCTTTCCGCGTCCTCGCTGATCACCTCCGCATGCTCACGTTCTCGCTAACTGACCATGCTGAGTTCAGCAACAAGGGCAGGGGGAGTGTCGTCCGCTCCGTCCTCCGCCGTGCCGTCCGCTTCGGCTACCAGACCTTCGGCCAGCGCGAACCGTTCCTCTACAAACTCGTCCCCGCTGTCGTCCATCAAATGGGTGATGCCTTTCCCGAACTGAAAGCACACCCCGGCAAGGTGGCTGAGCAGATACGTGGGGAGGAGGTGGATTTCTTGAGAACGATTGACAGGGGGCTGTCACTGTTCGAGGAAATGACCATTAGTTGTTTTGCCAACCAGGTTGTTCGAGAAAGAAAGCTGGATGCTCGACCCATTATTGGTGGCTCAAGCAAGGGTCTCGAACCTTATTCTTCGACACCAGGAGAGATGAGCCATCAAGTTACCTTCATGAAGCGTTCAGGAGATACTGTCACAGAAGACTTTAAGGTAATCGTGAGCAGCAAGACAGAAGACTTTAAAAGACAGGTGCAGAAGTTCTGCAAGCAGAGTCCTATCATTCCAGGCAACTTCATCTTTGATCTTTACACTACCTTTGGCTTTCCGCCTGACCTTACCAGGCAGATGGCACAGGAACGCTGGTTAGTCACCGATGAAGCGGGGTTTCAAACTGCCATGGAAGCTCACGAAGAAAAGTCCCGCGGCAAAGCCACCACCGGCCAAGTCGCTCTCAACGTCGCTACGCCACTCCCCGCCACCGATGACCGCCCCAAGTGGTCGGGTAGCACCGGCCAGGCCACACTCCTCGGCTGGATTGCTGACAACCAGTTCGTTACCACGGGTTCACGGACACAAGGGGAAGTCGCCCTCATCCTTGATCGCACCTGCTTCTACGCCGAATCAGGCGGACAGGTCGGCGACACCGGCACCATCTCCACTGAGCACGGTAAGTTCGAAGTCAACAGCACTACCAAGCTCGGCAACGCCATCGCCCATGTCGGCAAGCTCATCGAAGGCAAGCTGAACGCAGGCGATACGGTGAACCTCGCCGTCTCCAGCGAACGCGACTTCACCCGCAAGAACCACACTGCCACCCACCTCGCTCATTGGGCTTTGCAGAAAGTGCTCGGCAGCCACGTCGAACAGCGTGGTTCCAAGGTCAAGCCCGACGAGTTCACCTTCGACTTCAGCCACTCCGCTGCCCTCACCACCAGTGAGAAGACCGAAGTCGAACGACTCGTCAACGAGAAGGTCTATCTCGATCTGGAAGTTCGCTCGAAAGAACTCCCCATCGCTGAAGCCAAGAAACTGCCTGGCGTCAAAGCCTTCTTCGGCGACAAGTATGGCGATGCTGTCCGCGTCGTGCAGATTGGAGATGGCTTCAGCACCGAGTTTTGCGGCGGCACCCACCTCGACCGCACGGGGGCTATTGGCCTCTTCAAGATCGTCGGCGAAGAAGCTGTTGGCAAAGGCATCCGCCGCATTACCGCTGTCACCGCGAAGCAGGCTGTGGAAGCCGTGCAGAACGCTGACCGTGTCCTCAGCGAATTGACCACGCTCTTCAAGTGCCAGCCGACCGATCTGCCCAAACGCATCATCGGCCTCTTGGATGAACAGAAGAAGCTGAAGGATCAACTCAAGAAGGGCACCAGCCACGACCTGGGCATGGTCGCTGACAAGATGCTGGCTGACGCGATGGACATCAATGGCATCAAGATCATCACCGGTGCTTTGCCTGAAGGCGTGGCTGATGAAGCCGTCCGCACGCAACTGGACCGCATTCGGCAGAAGTCTGGCTCCTGCGTCATCATCGTCGGCTGGCCCGTCGCTGAAGATAAGGTAACGCTGATCGCTGCTGCTACCGAAGATGTGACCGCCAAAGGCATCCACGCCGGCAAACTTGTCGGCCTCGCCGCAAGCATCGTCGGCGGCAAAGGCGGCGGCAAACCAACTCTTGCCCAAGCGGGTGGCAAAGACCCCAGCAAACTGGAGGAAGCCATCGAAGCAGCCAGAAATGAGGCGGCGGGGAAGTTGAAGTAAGGAATTAAGGAATAAAGCGGTACCTATCCATCCACTCGGATACGTCACTGACATATGCAGCCAGCACCAGGAACTCCAAAACATTATTCATCATGTCGTCTCGCCGAAGCAGGAACATCCCAGGATGGTGCAGTCCACTTTTTATCCGCGCCTGGAAAAAGGCTGGCATGGTGCCTTTGTCAAATGTAACCAGGATACGCTGGTTTTGGGCCGACCACTCCAAAATATCAGGGTCGAGGCTTCGGAGTGGAAGTTCCTCCAGATCACCCACACGAACTGCGCCAATCGGATGGATTCCGAGTGCGTTGTGACGTTCGATCAAGTGCCACAGTCGTCCACGAAGATTTTCGTCAAGTAGATATCGCAGGTTCATCACTAGGCGCCGCGGGCATATCGTTGCGAGAAGCGCTGGCGTAGTTCATCCAGGGTGGGGCCATGCTTGGGCGTGGTTTCTCTCAGCCGTTCGTTTTCCGCCAGGCTGGCGTCTACATAACTGTCAATCTCCATCTGGTGATCCAGGTAGTGGGCGATAATGCGGTGCATGGTGGAGAGCGAAACAGTGGGAAATTGCAGACGCAACATCTCGGGAGAATCGCCTCGTCTGTAAAAAAAGACGATGTCTTCCAAGCCAATACGATGCCCCGTCACATGTATGTGGCCTGCACTATCAGCGGATAGGAATTCTGGAAGCTGCATGTCATTATTATATCACATGCCTGCTCCCAAGCCAAAGAGTCAAATGTAAACATCAATAAACCGTATCCGCTATCTACTGACTGTGGCACTGGCTATGCAGAGAAAAACTTAACTCTTGCCTCCGGCAGCCAGCCGGTGATATCGCGTATCCTTCAGCCGGTTGTCATTCCGCAATCGTTCCCGGCAATCGCGTGCTTTCGCCTGGTCGCCTAGCTTGTCAAAGACTTCCATCAACTGGTATAGCGCTTTGGCCTGCTGATGTCGATCTGCGAAATAGACCGTATCAACCCAGAGATAATCCCACATCGCTTCGCGGTCTTTCCTGGTCAGTCGATAGAAATCGCCACGGGTTAAATGTATCGCAGCTCGGCTGGTAGGGTCGTCGGTAGTTGCCAGCAGAGCTTCCCACTGTTCAGGAGCTTTGCTTGGATCCTGCAGGACCTGGCAGAAAATAATCCGGGCAGCAAGTTCCGGATGAATACTGCGATCAGAAATAGTCTGAAGTTCCTGGAGCGATTTCGAAGCGGCGGTCAGTTGCGATTTGCTGCCTGCTGCACCAGCTTTGGCAAACAAGGCTGACAGTTGCTGCAGGATCAGATCACTGCGAATCAGATCGCACCGGTTGGCAACTTCCTTGTTGTCGGCGCCGAAACGTGATCGTAGTTGAGCAAGGGAATCCAGCACTTCGGTAACCGGTTCTTCGCTGGCAATCAGCAGCCTTCCAAGTGTTTCCAGGCAACTGAGCGACTGTCTGGAATCGGGATGATTTTTGATGAACACCCGCAGGGCATCAATAGCCTGGGCTGCCGGAGTTCCTTTTTCCGCCTGGATAGACCTTAGCTCCGCCATTTTGTATTCCAGATGGCGTCGCAACAGTTTCTTATCAGGTGTAGTTTTCTTCATGGCATCGCTACACGCGGCCAGGGCTGCATCGTAGCGATGATCACGTTCCGACTGCCTGACGGAATTCATCTCCGCCTGCGGTTCACCATCGTAAATCACGTCTACCACATCGGGAACAGGGATGTCACTACGCCGGCCATCGCCTGAGTTAAGCGTAATCTTGCCCGGGTCTTCCTGTGCGATGGAACCTGATCGTAGCAATGTTCCGCCCGTCTTCGAACTGCGATCCAGAAAGGTAACGCGATCCTGTGCCTGGACTACACCAGCCAGCGTCAGCAGAAGAAAGAGGCTAAGTTGCTTCATGATATCTCACTTCGAAGGAATAGTGTTGCCTCTCGCGGGTTTCTGTAATCGCTCGACGGCATCCTTCAGTTTTGCATGTTTCGGGTCATCCAGCAGCTTGCGATACTGTTCTGCCTGTTTCGGCGAAGTCAAACTCGATTGCAGTGCATCCACAACGACTCCGGCTGAACGATCAATTGCCTGTTTCTGCATATCAGGATTCTTCAGCAACAGCGATTCCTGATACAGGCAATAGGCTAGGTGATAGGTCGCTTCGGTAAAGAGATCCTTCATCGCAGGGCTTTTGTCGATGTGAGGCCGGACTGCGGTTCGGAACTGATCCCAGCGGGCGATGGCTCCAGCTTTACCACTGTAGTTGCCTCGCAGTTGGAGCAACATGATTTCATCCCGCAACAGGGGTGGACTACGGCGTGCCCAGGGTTCCTTCATCAACTGCTGCATTTCCTTTTCCACCTGGGCCAAGGCCTTGTCGCGGTCGTTGGCATCAGGTTCGCTGAGTGCTGCTTGCCGCAAGGCACCAATCCGCAGCGACGTAGCCTGCCGATATAGTTTCGTCTCATCGTCGGGGTTTTCCTGTTTTGAGGCAGGATTGGCGGCAGGTGGTTTGATATCTGAAAGAACTTTTACAGCCCGTGCATAGTCGCCAATCCCTGAGTAGCTTTGACCCAGCCAGATACGCTGCTGTAAAGGCAGTTGCGGGTGCGTTGCAATAATCTCCAGAAACTGTTTGAAGCCGTCGCGCGTGGAATCATACTGTGTCTTGGCCTTTTCTCCCTGTTTCTGGTATTCCTCCATCTGCGCTTGCAGCCTGGAAGCGGTAGCCTGCAGAAACCTTGTGCTGTCACGCCAGGCTGGATCTTTCTGTCGTTTGCTGATGATCGCCAGCAGGCGTGTTGCTCCCTGTTGTGTCTGGCGAAGCTGCAGGTAGGCATTCATGACGGTTTCCATGACCTGCAGTTCGGTGCCGGGGGTGATGCCATCCGGCATCGCTTTGTCTTCAATGCATTTCAGCAATGGCTGGCTACTAGTGATAACACTCTGGAAATCTCCAAAGGTATCCTGGATACCCAGGATCAGCAGCATGGCCTGCACTTCGGTTCGCTGTTCCAAAGCATCTTTGCTTTTTTGTTGAGCAAATGCAGCGACCGATTCCTGCAGTAATTTCAAGGCACGATCTGCTTCAGGTGATTTTTGCACGATTTTACCCTGAGTCACATCCCGATGTTTGGTCCACGCAGCCAAACCCGAGAGATAACGTGCTGTGCCGGGGTTGACTTTGACACGTCCCAGCATGTCGATGGCTGCATCGTACTGCTTTTTGCTGATGAGATCACGGCCCAGAATCGAACGGGCTTCATCTGCCTGCGGTGAATCGGGAAAGCGTTGATCGAGCATGTGGGCCATTGCCAGCAATCGTTGGGTAGCAGTGGCATCGACCGTGTTGCCTTGCCGACTCAGGAATTGATACAGCCGCATGGCTTCCACAGCAGCAGCCTGGGCCACATCAGGTTGTCGGGCCGTGTTAGCCAGATGTTCGCAGATCAAAGCGGCTCGCGGACCATCGTTAGTGCGACGCAGGCAGCTTTGCAGCATGTTCCACACGCGAACGCGGTTTTTCTCCGATAGGTTGGATTCCCTCATTAAATCCTGAGCACGCCGCAATGCTGTCAGTGTAACTGCCACCTGCTGGTTGAACTGTGCTTCCACATCCTTGCGTGCCGGTGCCTGTCCCACTTCCTTCAATTTGGCTTCCAGCACCTGCTGGTTGTGAAACTCCAGCGAGGCCCGCAGCAGTGCTTCATCAAAAGTCTTGAGTGATTCAACAGGCCCCTTGGCTCGACCACTGACCCGCAACATGCTGAACTTCATCCGCTCTAGGGCTTCCTGATGATCACTCCTGCCGTTGTCCATTTCATCAATCAGGTGCAAGGCACGGTCGAGCTTAGCTTGAGCCTCCGCAGTCTGTCGTCGATTTTCAGGCGTTTCCTCCAGTTCCTTAGCATAAATACGGATAAGCATATAGCGAACATGCTGGGCATCACGGCTGTTGCCTGCACTGGTACTGTAGAGTTGCAGCCAGCGTTCCGCCATGGTCCGGTAACGGTCCCGTTCCTGACTTCTTTCGGTGATGTCGCCTGATGCATCTGCCCGCGCCAGTGGGAAGTAACGCACCGCCCGCTGTGCAATGATCGCATTGGGTGAATTGGCTTGATCGATATTGCGGTAAATCTGGTTGGCACGATTATCATCAGCGCCTTCGAGAGTTCTTGCATAAAGGGCGAAGCCCTGCCAGCCTGCCGAGCTGATACCACGATAGGTGGCGAGTTTCTCAGCAAGTTGTCTTGCTTCATCATTAGCTAAACCGGAATCACGAATACCCAGCCCTGCAATCCGGCTCTTGTCGTAACGGGCCAGTGCACGGTAGTAAAGCGTGCTTAGATATAACGGACTGCTTCGCGAGGTTGCGGCGGTCAGAGTTTTCGATGGAGCTTTTTCAGGAGCAGGCTTGATGCCCAGCAAATCTTCCTGCTGTTTCTGTAGTGTTGCAAAAATGCGATCAGCTTCATCAAACCTGGCCAGTGCTGCCTTCTGCATTTCTACAGCAACCTTTGCTGGTGGACTTGCGTTGATACCTGCCCGATCTAAGCCCGCGGCCAAACTGCGGGCCTGTTCCGCCACGGCGTTGCCCAGCGCCTGTTGTGCCTCGCCTGCCAGTCCGGGAGGTGGATTGGTTTTCAGGAAGGCTTCCAGTTCAGCGCGCGAAGTATTCAGCAATTTGTCCCGTTCGCTGCCTGTGGACATCGTTGCAGCAATATCAGCGCGGCTGCGAGACAGTTCCAGAGGCAATGCTGCTTTCACTTCCGGGCTGAGAGTGGTCTGCTGTGATTGGAGTTTTTCCAGGTATGTCAGTGCGAGGTCATGGTAACCCCGGTGCCGCAAACCCTGAACCAGCTGCAATTGTGGCGGCAAATCCTGGGCGTTGACGGATGCCACACAACTAAACGATAAAACGAAGAAAGTCAGTAGTTGCCGAATCATGCACATGAAAGTCTGAGAAAGTGGTATCTCTGCAGACTTTACCGCAGATGTGTTCCCTTGGCGAGTGCATTTTTCGAAGCGGTCAGGAATGCTTACGCCCCGTACTTCCCTAATCGTAGCGCATGCGCCATCGCCAGCAGCATCAGGTGCTTGGCCTGGAACTGTCCCAACCCACCCGTAAGGCATTCCTTTTCACTGAAAGTAGTCACACCATCCGTGCGGCAACTATCTGCCACCAGTAACGTAGGCACCGGATGCCACGAATGGCTCTTCAGCTTGCTGGGCGTGCTGTGGTCGCCGGTGATAATGAACACATCAGGCTTCAGTGCACGCATGCGTCCGATTTCGACATCGAGTGCTTCAATGGCTTTCACCTTGGCATCGAAGTTGCCATCTTCACCTGTGCTGTCGGTGTACTTGTAGTGAAGGAAGAAGAAGTCATACTGGCTCCAGAGTTTTTCCAGCGTATTGACCTGCTCGGCTAACGTGTTGCCACATTCGGAAATGGTCATGCCCACCAGTCGGGCGAGGCCTTTATACATCGGGTAAACCGCCACCGCACATGATCGCAAGCCATAGATGTCTTCCATCGTGGCAATCTGTGGATAGCGAGCGAAACCACGCAGCGTCACCATGTTGGTGGGAGCATCCTGGTGCAGAACCCTGGCTGCGGCTGCAATGAACTGATTCACCAGGTCTGCTGTCTTCTTCGAAGCGCTGTCTTCGCCCTCTGCAATCAGAGGTTTGACGCCAACCGCCTGCGGGTCGGTGTCGTTCACCTTGTCACCCAGACCATCGGCACGCAGCACCAGTACAAAACGGTGTTCTTTCACCGGCTCAACAAATAGCTCTACGCCGGGAATCTTGATCTGTCGCATCTTGGCACACATAGCCACGCAGCGTTCGGTGGTGGGTCTGCCTGCGCGACGGTCGGAGATTTTACCTTCTGCATCAACAGTGACAAAGTTACCTCGGATGGCGACATCCTTGCCACCTACGGGGAAATTGATGCCAAGCGCTTCGAGCACGCCACGACCAATCTGATGTTCGAGTGGGTCGTAACCGAACAGCCCCAGATGTCCGGGGCCGCTACCCGGCGTAATTCCCGGTAGAACCGGCATACTCAAACCACATACCCCAGAACGCGCAGCCTCATCCATATGGGGTGTCAATGCGGTTTCCAGTTCGGTCAAACCGCCGGGATTGGCAGGCAAACCGCCCAGTCCATCCGCAACAACCAGCAGAATCTTGCTGTTATTCTTCTCCCGCAGGCTGCGTATCAGGTCGTGTTGATGCATGGATTCTCTTACCGCATGATAAATAGATACTACACTGGTACACAATAGAGCTTAACGGACGCATGCCTAGCCCCAAGAGGGATTTGCGGGTACCGCAGAGACATGCTAGACTTCACTGTCTCGTCATCCAAAGGAAAACCGGTTTCATGCAATTACCCGACGAGGCTATTTCGTTTAACTATCAGTCCCTGCTCAGCCAGCCACTGATCGATGATGAATGGAAGCCTCTTGCCGAACTGCAGCATCAGCATTACCTCACTGCAGCACGGCTCAAGGCCATTGTACCGCAGATGATGCAAGTCAAAGGACAGGTGGCTACCGAACGCGAATTGCAGGACCCACCAGCCCATTTACGCCCACTTGACAGCGGCTTCATCGACCTTCCTGATAAACTTCTGAACGATCTCCGCCGAAATCGTGAGAAAAGCGAACTGGGCCGCATTCAGGCGGTCGCATCGCTGCTCCGCGATCAATGCGATCGTATCCTGGTCCTTGGCATCGGCGGTTCCTATATGGGAGCGCGGGCACTCTTTGAATCGCTACGCAGCCTGTATCACAACGAGCTTCCATTCGAAGCGAGACTGGGCATACCAAGGTTTTACTTCGAAGGCAACAATGTCGATAATGATGCCCTTCAGGAACTGCTCGAACTCTTCCAGAACACCTGCCTGTCGCCTGACGATCAGCAGGAACGCTGGGCAACGGTAGTCATCAGCAAGAGTGGCAAGACTCTGGAAACCGCTGCAGCCTTCCGCGTCTTCCGCAAGGAAGCCGTCGAACTGTATGGCCCACGCTCGGAACTCGCTCGCAAGTTGATCATCCCCGTTACCGGCCCCGGTGATTCGCCTCTGCGCAGGCTCTTCAAAGCTGAGGGGTATGGCGACGATGAAATTTTTACTATTCCTGATCGAGTGGGCGGACGGTTTTCCATCTTTTCGCCTGTCGGTCTGCTGCCTGCTGGCCTGATGGGGCTTGATATCCGTGCCTTACTGCAGGGCGCCTCGAGTATAACCCGCAATTTCCTGGAGGAGCCTTTTGAACGCAACATCGTTCTCCAGTTTGCTGCAGTCTGCTACTTGATGACCGAAGAACTTGGCAAGTCGATGCGAGTCATGGCTGTCTGGTCGAAGAAGCTTGAAGCGCTCGGTTTGTGGTACGATCAACTCATGGCTGAAAGCCTGGGTAAACAGGGCCGGGGTGCTACGCCGATTACCTCGGTCATGACTCGCGACCTCCATTCGCGTGGACAACAGTTCCAGGAAGGCAAACGCGATAAGCTGATCGTCAACATCACGGTGAAGTCCAACAAATCTGGCCCCATTGCCATCGGTATGTCAGATCGCAATGAAGATGGCCTGAATGAATTCAGCCGCAGAAATTACCCTTCCATCATGCAGGCAGCTAATCGTGGCACCAACGATGCCTATTCCGATGCGGCACGCCCCACCTGCGAAATTGTGCTGCCTACTCTCTCTGAATACAACATGGGCCAGTTGATGCAGATGCTCATGCTGGCAACGGTCGTCGAAGGCAAATTGATGGGTATTAACCCCTATGGTCAACCAGGGGTGGAAGCGTACAAACGTAACATGATGAATCTGCTGCGTGCAGCCAGTACGCAGGATATCAACAAGAAGAATACTGCAGAGTAGACATGTTAGCACCTTATGCCGGCCTACTATCCCTCGTCATCCTGGGCATAGCATCATTCCAGGATGCAACCAGGACAGATAAAACACATCGAAAAACCATTGTCCACCAGGTGGTGCCTGTTTCCGGCAAAGAGGTGATTGGGCCTGCCGAAGTTTCAGTGGCCATTAATCCCATCAAACCTGATGAGGTAAGAGCCATCTCGTTTACTCACGGTGGCAGCACGCTGTATACCTCCGACGATGGCGGCCTCAAGTGGACATCATCGCGTTTTCCCCAAACGGATAACACCCGAATGCAGGGTGATGATCTGCTCGTCTACGATGCTCAGGGTAACCTGCATCATGCCTGCATCCGCTTCACCGGCATTCGAACCAAGCGACCAAGCCGGGCGGGGAACGGCATTTTCACGCACCGCTACCTTGAAGGCAAATGGTCACCAGCTACCCCGGTCGTTGATCACGTCAACACGGTGGAACCCTTTGAAGACAAACCCTGGCTGGCGATTGATAACAGCGCTTCCAGCCATAAGGGAAATGTTTACGTCAGTTGGACTCGTTTTGATGAATACGGGAATAAAGATCCTGACAAGAAAAGCCATCTGTATTTCAGCCGATCCACCAATGGCAGAGCAGGGTATCAGCCCGTGATACGCGTTTCCGACACGCCCGGCGATTGTGTTGACAGCAGCCAGACCATTATGGGTGGCATGCCCGCTGTGGGGCCGAAAGGACAGGTGTATGTTGTCTGGTCCGGGCCCGTGGGCATCATGCTCGACCGGTCACTCGATGGCGGAGTGACGTTCGGCAAGGATGTTCAGGTGCAGAACAATCCCGGCGGATGGGATCAACCCGTCGCAGGCACCATGCGTGCTAATGGCTTGCCTGTTATCGGCGTGGATCATTCAACAGGGCCTCGCCATGGAACCATCTACGTCACCTGGGCCGACACCCGGCACGGTGATCTCGATATCTTCTGTTGCAGTTCTTCAGATCAGGGTGCAACCTGGACCCAGCCTGTGCGGGTGAACAACGATCCGCAGAAGAATGGCAAACTGCAGTTCTTCCCCTGGATGTCCGTTGACCCAGCAGATGGCTCGGTCAATGTGCTCTTCTACGACCGTCGCGATGAAGAGGGCATGCAAACCACCATGACGATGGCTCGCAGCATTGATGGCGGCAAGACTTTTGTGAATTATGCCATCAATCAACCTGCCTTCACCTGCAGCGACAAGGTCTTCTTCGGCGATTACATTGGCATCGCCGCTCATCACGGTAAACTCGTTGCTGTCTATTCGTATTTCAAAGGCAAAACCGAACTGGCATTGTCTGCTGCTGTGTTCAAGTTCAAACCCGGCACGCAGGAAGTGGTTGAATAGCTTCATGGTGTGCGATTTGAGATCAAGACTTAAGGCTTGTTTATGAGCTTCTCAAGCCGTTGGTTCGTCTTAACAACATCCTCCTTCAGCGAAATCAACGCGGACTCAGATATAACACCTGCTGCAATCTGCTTCTGGCAGAAACTGATCCGGGCTTCCTGTTCGGTGAGAATCTTTTGGAGACACTCACTTGCTTCTACGCTGTTCTGACGGCTGAGTGCCAACTCCAAGCGAGCTTCCAGCCATTTGATATTCGACAAGAGAACGTTATCGTGTGCTATCAGACCGGCCTGATAACGTTTCTCGGCAACATCCTTCGCCTCAGCAGCAAGACGCACCAGTTCATTCAGTTTGGATGGTGGATTGGATTGTGGTGGAACTACCGACGAGTTTAGTTCCTTTGTACCAGGAATGGTTATGGTGATCGAACTACTGCCGCCCCAGCCGACAGAAATCAATTGTCGATGGATCAGTTTACCATGCCGACTTGCAAAGAGCCAATAGTTCCCTGGAAGCAATTTGATTTCGTGTTTCATTTTATAGGCAACGATTTCTACTGGTCCATTCAAATAGCTGGAAAAGGTTGTATGTTTCGTTGGGTATTCATCCACGGTATCGACAGTTTCCATGAGATGAACTATGGTGTCCAGGTCTGGCAATTCCAGATTTAATTGATGCTGAAAAGGTCTGCTGACGAACGATGCAATATGCGTTAGACCTGTGAACTCCGTAAATGCCAATAGCGATGCAATCACAATGATGGCAGCGATTAACTGATCACGTAGGAATTTCTTTCGAATCGGGCTAACAGCGGCTGGTCCCTGTACTTCCGACAAGGCGGCAATCAGATACTCTGCAACTTCGGCAGATGTTTGAAAGCGTTCATTCGGTTCCTTGGCCATCAGTTTGCTGACAATGCCATCGATCCAGCCGGGTAACTCCCGGTTAACGGTGGAAACCGGTTCAGGCTGGTGTTCGCTGACCTTTTTGAGTGTTGCCAGCGTGGTGTTGGCCTGGAATGGCGAACTTCCGGTACACATGGCATAAAGGGTGCTTCCCAAGCTGAAAATATCACTTCGGGCATCAACGGGTTTGCCGTCAGCCTGCTCAGGAGACATGAATGCCGGTGTGCCGACGATCTGTCCTTGTTGCGAGACGCTGGCATCATCTACAGCTTGAGCGAGGCCAAAGTCACTGATCTTCACTCGTTCTATACCATTTTCCAGCAGAATATTGCTTGGCTTGATATCACGATGAATAAGTCCTTGCTTATGAGCGGCAGCAAGACCCTGGGCAATCTGCATGCCGATTCGCAGTATCTCTTTCAGTCTCAATGCGCCATCGTGTTCGATCTTTTGCTGCAGCGTTTTCCCATGGATGTACTCCATCACCAGATGCGGGATGGGATCTTCCTCTACTTCATGAATGCTGACAACATGCTCGTGCCGAACTGCAGCGACGGCTCGTGCCTCGCGGATGAATCGTTGCCGGGCAGACGCATGGTTCGCCAGTGTGGGCGACAAAACTTTCAGAGCCACCACGCGATGCAGTTTTTCATCGAATACGCGGTAAACGATGCCGAAACCACCCTGACCCAACTCTTCGAGTACTTCATAATGGCGGAAGCGACCGAGTGAGCCAGGCTGCATGGAAACTGTCAACCAGGGTGCGAGCGGATTATCGTTTCTGCTGGATCGCTCACCCCTGACCGAAGTATCACTGAAATCACTGGTTTGCGTATTTCCGGAACTCGGGTTCAGCTTGCCCGGGTCGAGAAAGCTATCAGCTGGATGATGTGCCTTGAGTAGCGATTCAACGCGTTCTCGCAGAGCTGCGTCGCTGCCACAAGCGGTAACGATAAAATCAGCCCGTTCTGCTTCAGGCAGTTCAAGAGCCTGCAGGAATATCGATTTGGGATTGGTTTGGGTATTCATGGATTATCCTCGTTTCAGATACCTGCGTAAACGAGGGCCAGATTGTCTCACATCATAGAAGAAATAGTGACAGAATTCTCAGGACTGAGCTTATCACGCAGCCAGGCACGGGCATAAGTCCAGCTTCGATAGGCAGTGGTCCGGCTTATTTCGAGCAATTCCGCTGCTTCCTCCAATGAAAATCCGGCAAAAAAATGCATGTTGACTACTTCCGCAGAGACAGGGTCTTCCTGTTTCAGGAGTTCGAGAGCTTCATGAATGGCGAGCACCTCGGCAGGTGGTAACTTGGGGGTCCAGGAGGGTTCTTCCAGCGGAAATTGTTCCCGATTTCCACCCGCTTTCTGCGAATGCTTGTACCTGGCGTAATCGACAAGAATGCGTCGCATGGCCTGTGCCGCTGCACCGAAAAAATAGCGACGATTGGTAAAAGATGCCTCACTGCCTAGTAATCGCAGGTACGCTTCATTGATGAGAGCAGTGGGTTGCAGGGTATGCCCTGGCTTCTCCCGGGCCAGCATCGATTTGGCTAACGTCCGCAGTTCCTGATAAAGGGTTTGCCATATTTTCTCCTGTGATGCTACATCCCCCGATTCAAGCTGTTGCAAAAGCAATGAGATATCATTCATGGCAACAAATCGCTCACCTGAGTTGGTAGTCTCTAGTTGCTGCACTGCATGTTATCATATGCAGATTATTTACTCGCGAATTTCCTCCGCATGGCATAGAGCAGAATTACCGTACCCACAACAACGCTTAACACCGATCCGGTAAACACGCCAATCTTGCCTGCTACTTCCTCGGCAGGGAAAACTGCCTTGGGAAACGACAGCGAATTGATAAAGAGTGCCATGGTAAAGCCAATGCCCGCCAGGCATCCTCCCCCAGCGAGAATCTGCCAGTTGACTCGGTCAGGCAAACGGGTGATCCCCAGTTTGACTGCACTGTAGCACGCTGCCATGATCCCCACCGGTTTGCCAATCAGCAGTCCGAGTGCCACGGCGATAGCAATGGGATCGATCAGATGGGTAACATCAAGCTTTACACCAGCGTTAGCCAGTGCAAACACCGGCATGATCACAAATGCCACCCACGGGTGCAGCCCCGATTCCAATCGGTGTAACGGTGAAATGGCTTCTCGGGCGACAAACTGCATCTGGTTTAAGTAGCGTTTCGAAGGTGTGGCTACTTCTTGTCCATCCTGAAGATATTCCCAGGTATTCTTGATGGCGTCGGAAAATACCTGGCTGTCAATCCACGCACTGCTGGGTGTCATCAATCCGAGAAGAACACCAGCCACCGTGGGATGCACTCCTGCCCGAAGGAATGCAAACCAGATGAACACTCCCACAACGAAATAGACCGAAATGCGTCGCACTCCCATGCGATTCAACACGATGATCAGGGTAAATGCCAGTACACCTGAACCCAGCCAACCCCAATCGATCGATTGGCTGAAGACCGCAGCAATGATAATGACGGCAATAATGTCATCCACTATAGCGAGCGTCAGAAGAAAGATTTTCAATCCAAAGGGAACGCGGCTTCCAAGCAAAGCCAGCACGCCGACGACGAAGGCAATGTCTGTTGCCATGGGGATGGCCCAGCCTCGCTGCCCGGGCTGACCCCACTGCAGCAAGTAATAAATCAGCGCTGGCAAGACAACGCCACCGATAGCGCCAACTATCGGCAACATGGCCTTGCGGGGATCGCGCAATTCCCCCATGACAATTTCCCGTTTAACTTCCAGGCCTACCACAAAAAAGAACAGCGTCATCAAGCCGTCATTGATGATGAGATGGCCTACATCGCCGATCAGCTTGAACGTGCCAATTTCCAGGTTGATAGGCGTCTTCCAGATACCGGCAAACCATTCGGCCCATTGAGAATTAGCCAGATACAGCGCTACCAAAGTGCAAATGAGAAGTACAATGCCGCTGGCTGCTTCGATCTCCAGAAATCGCTTCACTGGTCCCAGCAAGCGCGCAACGGGCGGCTTGGGCAGTTGAGGAAATGGTTGATCAGTCTTCGTCTGTTCCATCATGTCTCTCGTGTTATTTCGCAGGCTGTATCATCTGGCCTAAGCGTGCTCGGAGTTGTTCTACCAGTACATAGAACACCGGCACCAGATAAAGAGTCACTAGCGTTGACAGTAAAATGCCACCAATGATGGCTTTGGCCATCGGCGCCCGTGTTTCGGCCCCTGGACCCAGTCCCAAAGCAGCTGGAACCGCACCGGCGATCGTGGCAATGCTCGTCATCAGAATCGGACGCAGCCGGATCGGGCAAGCTTTGATCACTGCTTCATCAGGAGGCATCACAAAGCGGGGATGCATCATATCCTCCAGTTGCTTTGCCTCATCTATGGTACGTGATCCCGGTTCGCTCAGTTCATCTGCCTTCCCTTCGCGTACCTGGTTCGTGTAGTCGACAAGAATAATCGAGTTCTTTTTCACCAGGCCCATGAGCAGCACCAGGCCGATCATGCTCATCATGTTCAGCGTATCGTTGCCCCACCAGAGTGTCACGAGGGCGCCAGTTACCGCAAACGGCATGGCCAGCAAGACTGTCAGCGGATGAATGAACGAAGCAAATTGCACGCCCAGAATCATGTATGCGACAATGATGCCAAGGATCAGGGCAAACACCAGGCTCGAGATAGTTTCTCTCATAGCCAGTGAATTGCCCAGCTCAACCACGTTGCCTTCCGCTTCAGGCAGATGCTTTAGCATGATTTTTCGACAGACTTCTAGGGCATCACCCTGCGATACGCCTGGAATCGGGTTAGCAGTGATCTCGATTTTACGCTGATAAGCATATCGATGAATGATGGGCAATGTGGCAATTGTTTGCCGATCAATCAAATCAACGAGTGGAACCAGACGATTGCCTGCACCACGGATCAAAAGTGGATCCATCTGATCGGGCGTGGCTCGTTGCACTGATTGCAATCTTGCACGCACATCGTAACGTCGGCCTCGATCGGTAAACTTGGCAACTCGCTGCCCGCCTACCAAAAGGCTGATCGTATCTGCAACCTTTTGCGCCGGTATCTGCACCAGTGCCAGCTTGTCGCGATTGGGCACGACCTGCAGTTCTGTCATGCCTGGACGGAAATCACTATCGACATCCTGTACCAGTCCGGTTGCATTCATCTCTTCCATAATGGCTCGCACCTTGGTGGGCAGTGTCTTCCAGTCGCCTTGTAGTGCAAAATCTATTGGCTCGCCACTCTGTGCGGTAAATCCTTCGGTGGAAAGGTCACGCACGATAATGCGGACATCTCTTACCTGTTCCAGTTGCTGCCTTACTTGCGAAATGATTTCTTTCTGCTTGGCGGTTCGATCTCGATGGGGAGTAAGTTGTACGAAAATATCTGCTTCATTCATCAATTGCCCAGGCTCGGTAGCAACGGTGGTCAATAGGCCGAGAATATCTGGATGCTGAACTAGAACAGCTTCGCATTCCTGTAGTAACTGGTCAACCTGTTGGATGCTCGATCCCACTGGACAGATCACCCGCACCACAAACCGGCTCTGGTCTTCACTTGGCACCAACTCAGTGCCAAGCACCTTGGCATAGATCATCCAGCCAGCCAGGACAATGAGAAAGAAACTGAACAGCAGTACCACTGGCCAGGCGGCCAACGCCCAGCGCAGCGTAACACGGTAGCCATGTGACAGCCCTTCCAGGAAGTAGTCAACCGGCCGCAGAATCAATCCAGTCAGGATATATCGGTCAAAGGCCCAATAGACCGTCGTTGCATAACGAAACAGGATGGCGAGCAGCAACAGATCGCAGACGATCTGCAAAGCCCATAAGCCACGCAGATGCCAGCCCATGGCCTGCTCAGGTTGAAACAGACCGGCATAGGGCAGATGCAGCCAGTTACATATCTGCTGTAAAGTCTGAATCATCCACCAACTGAAGGTGTATCCCCATGAATCAGAAGTGCTTCGCCAGCGAATGATCGCCATTGCGATAACCGCCAGAACACCAAGGATGATTGCCAGTTTCCACTTCCACGGCCTGGGCCTTTTGGAATACTTTTCCTTGATATTCAGGAAAAAGGCACATAGCATGGGCGTCATGGTCAGTGAGCAGACCAGTGACAACAGCACAGCGACACTGACCGTAACACCAAACTGGAAAAAGAACTTCCCGATGGTGCCTTGCATAAACGCCACCGGCAGAAAAATGGCAACAATGGAAAGCGTCGCTGCCAGTGCTGCAAAGGTAATCTCTCGCGCACCGTAGAGTGCCGCTTTTTTGCGTTTAATGCGATCTTCTTCTGGTGTGGCACCCTGCCGCTTCTCTCGATGCCGATGGATATTCTCCAGCACCAGAATGGCATCATCCACCACGACGCCGACAGATAGTGATAATCCTAACAATGTCATCAGATTGATCGTGAACGGTTCCATGCCCAGCATCGGCACGCCGTACCGGATGAAGAAAAAGGTACCGAGCAATGAAGTGGGAATGGAAATGCAGATATTGAGCGTGGTGCCCAATGAACCCAGGAACAGAAAACAGACAAGCGCAGTCAGCAGAATACCCAGGATCAGCGTCAGCTGCAGTTCCGCCACATTCTCCCGAATGAACAGCGAGTAATCGACCGGGATATCAAGTTGCACGCCGGCAGGTAGCAACTTACGCAGTTCTGGAACCGCGTTCTTCACATTTTCGCAGACGGAAACAAGATTGCCTCCCACGGCCTTGCGGACACCTACCGCAACACTGGGCATGCGGTTGAACCGGGCCAGGCTGCGACGGTCTTCCATGCCGTCTTCCACCACGGCGACATCGTGCAGGCGGATCGGCTGGCCATCTTTCTGGGCAATCACCAGGTTTTCCAGTTCCTTGAGAGAATAAGCTTCTCCCATGGTTCGAACATTCAGTTCCACCAGCCTCGATTGCAGATATCCGGCTGGCAGTTCCGCATGTTGCCTTTTCAGCGAATCGAGCACTTCATCGACCGCCAGGTTATAGCTGGCCAGTTTTTCCGCATCGAGCCAGATGCGGATGTTGCGAGACTGCAGTCCGCCAAACTGAATGCCACCCACACCCGGAATGGTCGCCAGACGTTCCTTGAATCCCTTTTCGGCAAAATCACTGATGGTATGCAAAGGCACCGGGCCTGAAAGTGCCAGCCACATGACAGGCAAATCATTCGGATTTACTTTGGTGATGACTGGTGGATCAATATCCAGAGGCAGTTTACGCCGGGCTCCTGATATCGCATTGCTCACATCCTGCATCGCCACATCAATGTTACGATCCAGGCGAAAGAAAATTGTCACCAGACTGGTACCTTCCAGCGACCGCGACATGACATAGTCAACACCCTCGACGCCCGCGACCGCTTCTTCGACAAAGCTGGTGACATCGCCATCCATGATGTCCGGACTGGCTGCTTCCCGCGTAATCGTGATGCTGATGACTGGGAAATCAACTTCGGGAAACTGGCTGACTCCCATCTGGCGATATCCCAGCCAGCCGAACACCATCATCGCAGCAGCCAGCATGACCGCGAACACCGGATTTCGAATGCTGAGATCTGATAAAGACATGGAACCATCACATCATGAAGGAGTGACTTGCTGCGCTACGATTCTTCCCGGTAAATCTCCTCGGGAAGTGGCTGCAGTTTGCCCTGTCGATCAACGCAGGCAAGTGTGGAACTGCCTTCCGCACAGAGCTCATCTCCCCGGTATACTTCATAACGATGCTCGATACGAACCGGCGTCATGCGCTGCAGGATGGTACGCAGTCTGATCTGATCGTCATAATGTACCGGCGTTTTGAACTTGCATTCGATTTTGACGATGACCAGAAAAAAGCCTTTGTCCTCGATTGCCTTGTAAGTCTGTCCATCCGCTCGCAACAGTTCGGTGCGGCCCTCTTCAAAATACACCAGGTACTGGGCATGATGCAGAAAGCCCATCCGGTCAGTTTCCGCATAACGGACACGAATCATCGTTTCATGTTCTTTGAGCATAGCCACCTCTACACGTACTCTTTCAGGATAAGAGTTGGTGGCGATCTTGTCAGTATGCTGGTAGTTACAACTCGATGAGAAAATGAAGGGTATTGCACGCACTGGACACGCTGCACTTCATGCGTTACCCTGTACTCACTCAGGAGTGACTCGATGTTATCCGCTTTCTGTCTGTTGCTACTGTGTTTCCAGGATCAACCGGAAGTCGTTCGGCTCTGGCCAGGCAAAGCTCCCCTTTCTGCCAGTGAAGATCCCGCCAACATCCCCAGCTTGACCGTCTATCTGCCTGAAAAAAGCAAAGCCAGTGGGGCCGCCGTCGTGGTCTGTCCCGGTGGCGGTTACGGCTTTCTTGCTACTGGTCATGAGGGTACCGATGTTGCCCGCTGGCTCAATGAACGTGGCATTGCAGCTTTTGTGCTGAAGTACCGAATTGCTGGCAAACATCAACCTGCTCCCCTGATGGAAGCGCCATTGCTGGATGCACAACGAGCCATTCGCACGGTGCGTGCCAACGCTTCCCAATGGAATATCGACGTGAAAAAAGTCGGCATTTGCGGCTTCTCCGCTGGTGGTCACCTGGCTTCTACTGCAGCGACTCACTTTGATGCAGGCAGCAAGGATGCGGATGATGCCATAGACAAGTTGTCCTGCAGGCCTGATTTTGCCATCCTCTGTTATCCTGTCATCAGCTTGAAGGCGCCCCATACGCATCAGGGGTCCCGCAACAATCTGCTCGGGAAAAATCCTGATGAAAAACAGGTTGAGTTGTACTGTAACGATCTGCAGGTAACCAAGGAAACGCCTCCTACCTTCCTGTTTCATACCGATGAAGATAAGGCCGTGCCGCCCATGAACAGTGTCCTGTTCTATGCAGCCATGAAAAAACATGGTGTGCCTGGCGAACTGCACATCTTTGAAAAAGGAGTGCATGGCGTCGGCTTAGCCCCCAAAACACCACCACCTGGTGCTGCCAACTATGTTCCTCGCCTGCGACCTGTTGATAAAGGACTCTCAACCTGGCCCGATCGCCTCAACGACTGGTTGGGCAGACAGGGTTTGCTGAAATAACTCAATCTCTCTCGAAAGTGCTTCTATGAATCGTCGTCATTGGCTGAAGCAGACACTCGCTTTGGGTACCCTTGCTGCTGTCTCGCCTCATATAGTTGCTATCGATCCCATTGTTCGCAAGGGGCCGGCACAACTGAAGTTGAGCATCGCTGCCTACAGCTACCGCGATTACCTGACTGGCAAGAAGCAGCCCGCCATGACTCTCGATGGCTTTGTTGACCTCTGCGCGGAACTGGGTCTGCCCGCCGTGGAACTCACCAGTTATTACTTCAAAGATACCAGCACGGCGGCATTGACCAGATTGAAAGGCCGCTGCACGCGCTTGGGGCTCGATGTCAGTGGCGGTGCGGTAGGCAACAAGTTTACCGAAGCAGACCCGGCCAAACTGAAGGATGAGATTCGCAAAACAAAAGAATGGACCGAACGCTACTCCGTGCTGGGAGCCAAGGCCATTCGCATCTTCGCGGGCAATGCCATCAAAGGCGAAGAAGAGTCCGTTACCCGTGCCCGCTGTATGGAAGCGATTCAGGAAGTTTGCGAACACGCGTCGCAGTATGGCATTTACATGGCACTCGAAAATCATGGAGGGATTGTTACCACTGCCGAACAGTTGCTGGCCATCGTGCAGGCGATAAAACACGAATGGTTCGGAGTCAACCTCGACAGTGGCAACTTCCGCACCGTTGATCCTTACGGAGATATTGCCAAGCTGGCCCCCTATGCAGTCAACGTTCAGTTCAAGACGGAAATCCAGGTGGCAGGCAAGAAAAAGGAACCCGCTGACATGAATAAGCTGGTCAACATCCTCAAGGAAGCTCGTTACCGTGGCTACGTAGCACTGGAATATGAAGCTGCAGCCGATCCACTGAAAGCCATTCCCGAACATATTCAGCAACTGAAATCACTCTTCGCCGGCTGCAGTGGCTAGAGCTACTTCAAGCTGTGGCAGGGTTATTCAGTACTCCGAATGACCCTGCAGGATGTGCAACGACTTTTGGTTCATGAACAGGTATGGATACCGCACTCTTCAATCACGACATGAGCGATCTGCTGGGGCCGAACCGGTACGATCTCGTTACCGACGACACTCCAGCAGGCGGTTCCATCATTGGCGATGGCGCTTCAGTTTTAAGTAAGCGCGTTCGCGCCCAGGTGCCTCAATATCCAGGCATCTATGCCATGTTCGATCAGCAGGGCAAAGTCATTTATGTGGGCAAAGCCAAACGGCTGCGAACCAGGCTGCTGAACTATTTCAGAAAAAAATCACAAGAAAAACGCAAGGCCCAGCGGCTGCTTAGGCGCACACAGACCATTGCCTGGGAATATGCTCCACATGAATTTGCAGCACTGCTGCGTGAACTCGATCTGATTCAGCAGCACAAACCCCGTTTTAATGTGATGGGCCAGCCATTACTCAAGCGTCGTACCTATCTCTGTCTGGGACGGTCGCCCGCACCATACCTGTATGCTGCCAGGCATCCACCTGCCGATGGAACATTCTTTGGCCCGATCCGGCATCGCCCTGAAATCCTGGATGTCTTGCGTTTGCTGAACGATCATTTTAAACTGCGTGATTGCCCGCGCAAGCAGGTCATGCAGTTTGCCGAGCAGCGCAGCATGATTCAGGAAGACAATGTCGCAGGCTGTATCCGTCATGAACTGGGCACCTGCCTGGGGCCGTGTGCCAGGCTCTGTACTTCACGGCAATATCAGGCACGAGTCAAGGAGGCGAAAAACTACTTCCATTCGCTCGATACTGCACTCTCGGAACTAATCCGAGAGAAAATGCAGCAGGCGGCACGCGAGCTGGACTTTGAACTGGCAGGAAAACTGCGCGATCAATTGGCTTCGCTCGAATGGCTGATGGCCAGCCTTCAGCGCGTGCAGGAGACACGCAGGGAGTTGAGTTTCATCTATCCGGTCGAGGTCAATCATCGCCAGGGGCAGGTTCTCTGGTATCTGATTCATGAAGGGCAATGGCGATGCACGTTGTTCATGCCACAGGATTATGCTACCCGCCAGCAGGCATGGAAAACCATTGACGGCGTGTTTGCAGGCAAAACGCCCTGGAACTTTGCTTCGCAGTCCATTGATCATCTCTGGCTGACCGCAGCCTGGTTCCGCAAGTTTCCCCAGGAGCGGGCCAGGTGCATATCTGTTGAGGATGCACGGCGCATCTGCAGCCAGAAATCGGCCAGTTGATTTTTTGACCATCTAGCCGGAATCGCGCCAATTCTGTTTGATGAACGTATCAGATCTCCTCTCTCCAGGTGCGTTCATGCAGCTTGTTGTCATCCCGGGTGATGGAATTGGGCCGGAAGTTACGGCAGCAACTCTGGAAATTATTGCTGCCACCGGTGTCGTCATCGACTGGGTGTACGCCGAAGCCGGGCCTGATGCAGCAGCCAAATATGGCGACCCGCTGCCTGATGTCACGTTAGACCTGATTCGCAAATATCGCGTGGCATTAAAAGGCCCGGTTACAACACCGGTGGGTAAAGGCTACCGTTCAGTCAATGTCAGGCTGCGGCAGGGGCTTGACCTTTATGCCAGCGTGCGGCCTGTTAAAAATCTTCCCGGTGTCAAAACGCCTTTTGAGAATGTTGATCTCGTCGTCGTGCGCGAGAATACCGAAGGCTTGTATGCAGGCATGGAACATTTCGTGGTGCCTGGGGTGGTGGAAAGCCTGCGCATCATCACCCGCGAGGCATCGGAACGGATCGTCCGCTATGCCTTCGACTATGCCCGCCATGAAGGTCGAAGGAAAGTAACCGCCTGTCACAAGGCCGAAGTGCTCAAGATCAGCGATGGCTTGTTTCTGGAATCAGCCAAGAAAGTGGCCGATGAATATCCGTTCATCGAGTTCGAAGAACGACGGATTGATAACTTGTGCATGGAACTGGCTTTGCATCCGGAGCGGTTTGATGTTCTCGTGATGGAAAACCTCTTTGGCGATGTCGTCAGCGATCTGTGTGCCGGCCTGGTGGGCGGCCTGGGAGTTGTCCCCGGTGCCAACATCGGCTCCCGTTGTGCAGTCTTCGAAGCAGTGCACGGTTCTGCACCCGATATTGCCGGCAAAGGGCTGGCGAATCCCATCGCGCTGCTGCGCTCTGCAGCCATGATGCTAGATCATGTCGGTCATCGCAATGCTGCAAAACGCATTGAAGCTGCGGTGAGCAAAACCTTGAAGCAAGGGCAGGGGCTGACCAAAGACCTCGGCGGTCAAGGAAACACCCGTACCATTACCGATCAAATCATTAAGAACTTGAGCTAACATGAACCAGATTGTTTTCATTCAGGGTGGCGGTGTGGGTGTTGAGCAGGAGATGGCACTCCGCCGCCTGCTCGGCGCGGTCGGCGTATCCTGCAACTGGCAGATGCACTATGCCGGCCAGGCTGCTGTCGAGAAAGGGTATCCAGCACTTTCTGACAATTTGCTCAACTCGGTGCGCTCTGCAGGCATCGCTCTCAAGACCAAGATTGTCCGCCCCGGTGACGATCCTGAAACCAACTACAATGTGCTGCTCCGTCGCAAGCTTGGCTGTTTTGCTTCGGTGCGTCCGCTGCGGAACCTCAAAGGTCTGTCCGGCCGATTCGATAATGTCAATATTCTCCTGGTTCGCGAAATCACCGAAGACCTCTATGCCGCCATTGAACATGAGATTGTTCCCGGCGTGGTGCAATCGATTAAAGTGGTGACCGAAGCCGCTTGTCTGCGATTCTTCCAATTCACCTTTGAACTGGCCCGGCAGCAGGGACGCAAAACCGTCCATTGCATTCACAAGGCGAATATTCTTAAGCAGGCGGATGGCCTGGTACTCGAATGTTTCCGCAAAGTGGCTGGGCAGTTTCCCGAAATCACTCCAAAGGAAATGATTGTCGATAACTGCTGCATGCAACTGGTGAGCAAGCCTCAGCAGTTCGATGTCGTTGCGACCGGCAACCTGTATGGTGATCTGCTCAGCGATCTGGGTGCCGGTTTGATTGGCGGCATTACCCTTGCCGAAGGAATCAATTACGGCAACGGAGTGAAAGTGTATGAATGCGTGCACGGCGGCGATGATACTTCGATTCCTCGTGGCCAGATCAACCCGTTGCCTCTGCTCTTCACCGCGCTGCATCTGCTGCGCGATACCGATCAAAACGAGCCTGCCCAGCGATTGCATCAGGCCATCGAAAAGGTGCTCACCACCACCGACATTAAAACACCCGATCTGGGTGGCAACTCAACAACCGAAGCCATGGTCGAAGCTATTTTGAAGTCGATTGCATGATTGGAGTTGCAGTTTGGAACAAGTCTGTACAGCAGATTTGAACTAGCAGTTGTTGCCGATAAGGCCGATTCAACGCAGAAACATGCGATTTTCCATCAGTTCCAATTTTAATCATCATTGGCATCGGAACTGCAATTACATTAGTCGCCTGGAAGCGAGTCCCAGGCGTCTTTTTTCCCTTCCTTACGAGCACCTGGAGCCAGGCAACTGGTTCCAGGTGCCATCTCGTTATCCCTTCAACACCCACTTCACCATTTCACCAAAGCTGGCGCCTTTGCCCTGCATCAGCAGGCCCACACGGAAGATGCGGCTAGCAATCCACACACACAAAAGTGTGGTTGCAATGACAATAGCTACACCCAGCCAGGGCTGCCACCACGGTGTGCTGGGTGGTATTGCAATCCGCGCTGTCATCAGCGTGGGAGTCGCAAACGGGAAGAACGATAATGCCGTCGCAACCGCCCCATCCGGTTCCGTGATCAGGTTTTGCAGGAAGAATAACGGGAACGTTGTCAGCAACATTACTGGAGTCAGCAAGGCTTGCGTTTCCTTGAGATCGGTGCAGGCCGCCCCGACTGCAATGAACAGTGAGCCGAACATCAGCACTGCAAGAATCAGGTACACAAGGAACCACGCCATGACCGCCGGCGTGATGTATTCCAGGAAGTTGTATTGCCAGGCAGCCAGGTAAACTCCCGACAGATAGACCACGCCCATCAGAAGTGATACCCCCACGCCGCCCAGCAGTTTGCCGAGCATGAGTTCAAACGGCTTGGCCGAAGAAAGCAGCACTTCCGAAATACGCTGCATTTTCTCTTCCACGACTCCTTGCATCAGCGGCGTAGCACCCACCATGATGACCATGAACATGATGATGACAATGCCGAACGGCACCATGAAGGAAATCAGCATGTTGACGTCTTTGCCGTCTTCCATTTCTCCGGTGATCTTGTTGATGCGGGGCAGGGTTTTGCTGGTGACAGGCAGCCGGGTCATGATGCTCATTAGAGTCATCTGATTGATTTTCTCTTTTTCCGCCCGTAGAGCTGGAATCACACGGTTAAATACTTCGCGACACAGTATCCAGAATTCGTTGTAACTGTGATTGTTGGAATAATACTTCACGATGAGATCATCAGGGAGCTGATTAGCTTTGACCTTGTCAGCTTCGCGGCCCAGTTCCACCATGTTCGCTGCCTCGGCAGCTGCGTAGGCAACCAGGGTTTCCTGATCGAGCACAGGTGCTTTGAGGACATTTTCACCAATGTCCATGAAACCATAGATTTCCTTCGTTCTGACTTTCTCCGCCAGTTCAACTCGCTGTTTCAGTCGTGCTTCAGGGGTATTGTCAGAAGGCGTTATCTTTTCGAGAACAAATTTCGCATCTTTCTGTTTGCCCGAATTTTTGTCGAATATCAGTTCCTTGTTGCGGGCCTCAACCGTCTTCTCCAGGGTCGTGAAGAGGAATTGTCCCGGCGTCCGGTCGATGATGTAAAAGGTTTTGTCCTTGGTTGACTTAACATCCTTGAAAAGATACTGCACCAGGAAACTGCCGCCCATCAGCAAAGGCATCATGATGATGCCGATGAGGAAGGCTTTGGTCATCACCGCGGCTTTGAATTCCCGCGAGGCTACGATCAATACTTTGCTCATGTGTCCACTCAGTAGGATCGGTTAAGCGCCAACCTGTTCAGTTTCCAGGATATCCTTACCCACGATGCGCATGAAGATGTCCTGAAGCGAAGGTCGGGCAATTTCAAAATGCTGCAACTGGCCATGCTGGCTGATCTGCTGGATGATGCGGTTGGTTTCAGCGTCGGGTGTCAGCCGCAATTCCTGGTAATTGCCATGATTATCGACATGGGTCACGCCGGGCAATTGATGCAGTTGCAACTGCTGCCCGCGCACCCGAATCGTATCAGCACCGTATTGATCCTGAATGGAACTCAGGGTGCCATCAAGCACTTTCTTGCCCTTATAGATCATGAAGATGGCGTCGCACATCTTTTCCGCCACGCTCATATCGTGCGTGGAAAAGATGACCGTGGTGCCATTCTTGCGGAGATCAAGCACGGCATCACGTAGCACCACGGCATTGACTGGATCGAGGCCACTGAAAGGCTCATCGAGCAGCACCAGTTGTGGCTCGCTGATGATGGTGCCAATGAATTGCACCTTCTGCGCCATGCCTTTGGAGAGCGTTTGTACTTTCTTGTTGCCCCACTCAGAAAGGCCCATGCGATCCAGCCAGGTTTGAATCTTCTGATTATCAGCTGGCTTGTTCTTCATCGCTGCAAAGAAGCGTAGGAGATCATTCACCTTCATTTGCCGATACAAGCCACGCTCTTCGGGTAGATAGCTCACATTATCGTGGGCAGCCTGCAGATTTTCTTCACCGAGCACCCGGAGGTGTCCCTCATCCGGTGCGATGATGCGCATGATCATGCGCATCGTGGTGGTTTTGCCTGAACCATTTGGCCCGATAAAACCGTAAATACTGCCTTGGGGAACCGTCAGTGTTAACCGATCAACAGCGATATGCGTGCCAAAACTCTTGGTTACATTCTCTATTTCCACGGCAGATGTTGATGTCATACCCGTTCCCGTTGTGTTGCGATATGTGTTATTCGTCGCTACAGCTTCACTATTGTATGGCTTTGAATTTCTAATGGTGTGCCTAATCCTGCCTGCAGAAACTCTGCTGCGTTACCATTGACGACGGCGATCTCCAGAAAACCTGAACTGGAAACCAGTGCAATCGCTTCGCCGGGTGCTGCTTCGCCATAGGTTTTCTTCAAACTAGAGATGCTGTAGCTGCCCAAGCGTACTTCCATCGGTGACGATGGCAAATCAGAAATGGCAATGTTCGAAATCAGGTTGCCAAAAGCATCGATGAAAACAATCTCACCTTCTAAACCAGAACCCGTTTTGCGCACTTGCCTGATCGGCAATGTCTGCCAGTTAGTAATAACAGGTCCCAGTGATTGAACAGGCAAACCACTTGCCAGAGCCGCTGCACAGGGTGCGAAAATATCTCTACCATGAAACGTTGAACTGACCTGGGGCAGCCAATGCTCACGATTCGAAAGTTCTCTGACTTCTTTCGGTTGAGGTAAGAGTGTCGCCAATCCATTATCGGGGCAAAGCAGATAGTGCTGATTGATTTGAAAGCAAAGCGCTTTGCGGCTGGTGCCCACACCAGGATCAATCACCACGATATGTATGGTCTCAGGCGGAAACCAGGGTAGGGCATCACGCAAAAAGTATGCGCCATGCTGCACATTCTGAGATGGTATGTCGTGGCTCAGATCAACCATCTGAACATCAGAACAGCGGGATAAAATCACCCCCTTCATTGCGGCCACATAGGGTGATGCCGTTCCGAAATCGGTAGTCAGCGTAATAATGCGATTCGCCATACGTTTATTGTAAGTAACGCAGGAATTAGTAACTATGCGATACTTTTCTCCTCCCCTTACCAAGGGGAGGCTGGGTGGGGTTATTCCTATCGCCAGGATTTACCCCCTCTAACTCCCCCTTGGAAAGGGGGAGAACTAGATCGCTTAGCCTTTCATGTATTTTGCGAAAGTGTTGCATTCACGGTCTGCCTAGTCGTTACAGTTGTAACCTGAAAACGTCACTCAACATCAACAGCCAAAATCATCATTGAAACCAGGATGACTCTGACGGTACGATAAAGCAGCAATCCTTGAGACCATGTTGCATGTACTTTCTTCTTTTCATGTTGCTGTCCGCTGTCAGTTCCGCAGAAACGCCCGATATTATCCTTCGTGGCGGATTGGTTTTTGATGGCAGCGGCCTGCCTGGTGTCAATCGCGATATCGCCATCAAGGGTGATCGCATACTCCGCATTGGCGGAGCCATACAGGCCGGTCCTAAAACCCGCATCATCGATGTTTCCAACAAAATAATCTGTCCGGGCTTTATTGATCTCCACTCGCACAGCGATGACAATATTCTCGCAGCACCCACGCGAAGTAATCTGAATTATCTCACTCAAGGCGTTACCACCATCGTCACCGGCAACTGCGGCTTCGGGCCCGTGCAGGTAAAGGATTACTATGCAGCCATCGACCGCAACCAGGCTGGCACCAATGTCTGTCACCTGGTGCCGCACAATACCCTTCGCCGAACGGTGATGGGCAATGTTAATCGTGCCCCAAGCGCTACAGAGTTGGCGCGAATGACTGCACTCGTGGAAGCAGCCATGAAAGACGGCGCCTGGGGAATCTCGACAGGATTGATCTACACGCCCGGCACCTATGCAGCTCTCGATGAACTGCAGACGCTGTCTAAAGTTGTAAGCCGATATGAGGGCATCTATGCCACCCATATGAGAAATGAAGGCGATGAAGTGCTGGCTGCCATCGATGAAGCACTGACTATCGGAACGAGTGCCCGTTTGCCGGTGCATATCTCGCATTTGAAAGTTTCAGGCCGATCTTCCTGGGGCAAAGCCAGCCTGGTGTTATCACGAATGGAACAGGCAAGGCGATCAGGACAGTTGGTGACAGCAGATCAATACCCTTATGCCGCTTCCAGCACTTCACTTCAGGCAACCGTCATACCGGCACGGTATCGCGAAGGCACCACGGAAGAGAACAAAGCCCGATGGAACGATGGCACCCAAGGCCCGGCATTGCGTAAAGCTGTCGAGGAAAATATTGCAAAGTCTGATCAGGGACGTGCCATCCGCATCGCCCGCTACGTGCCCAATCAAGCCTGGCAGGGATTATCGCTCGCCGTCATTGCGGAGAAAGAAAAGAAATCGATGGTGAACCTTGTCCAAGAAATCGAAAGTAAAGGCGGAGCACAGATTGTCCATTTCAGCATGAATGAAGAAGATGTCAGGCTGATTGCCAAACAGGATTATGTCGCGACGGCCAGCGATGGTTCTGCTCTGGTACCCGACAGCACAGTGCCCCACCCGCGCTGTTACGGAACGTTTTCGCGAAAAATCGGCCGATACGCCATTGAAGAAAAGCTGATGCCTCTGGAACAAGCCGTTCGTTCCGCCACCGGTCTGGCTGCTGATATTCTGCGATTGCCTCAGCGGGGATATCTCAAGCCAGGGTTCTATGCGGATATCGCAGTGATTGATCCAGACACTTTTCGTGACCAGGCAACATATGAAAAGCCTCATCAGTACTCAACTGGAATTGATTATCTGCTCATCAACGGCAAGATAGTCATCGAACAGGGCAAGTACCAGGGAACCTTGGCTGGCAAGGCCTTGCGACATGCCAATGTTCAGCCATAATAATATTCACTTGTTATTCCATTGCTTCTGCCTCCCGCAGAAGTTACTCTTCATCATCCCAAGGAGTCCGGTATGTTCAGACGTTGCCTGTTGCTGATGCTTGTAGTTTTCATGTTGCCAGTCATGCTGGGTGCCCAGGATGAGAGCAATCTGAAATTCCAGAAGCATCAGTCCAAGGAAGGGAAGTACAAAGTTGAATTTCCCGGCAAGCCGATGACGCAGAATCAGAAGGCGAACACGGAACTCGGAGAAATCACCATCGTGCTCGATGTCGTTGCTATCGGCCAGAACATGGCGTTCATTGTCAGTTACAACGATTACCCCGAAGCCATCACGAACGCTGACCCCATCACGGTTCTCAATGGCGTACGTGATGGCAATAAAGGCAAAGACGGCGAAATCATTGAAGATCGAGCCGATGTCTTCGGGCCGGACAAGATTCCCTGTAAACGCGTTTACATCAAAAAGCCCAACGATCTGTACATGAAGAATCTGATGATCATGAAAGGCACTCGATTATATCAGGTAATGGTGGTTGCCAAAAAGCCGGCAATCGAGTCAGATGCCATCAACAAGTATTACAAGTCATTTGAACTGACGAAATAGCCACAGCATTCTGCGGGGAGTTGAACATTGCACGTTTCACTGTGGGCTGCCGAGGTCTTCAGGCAACAGCTTGATCCTTTAGGCAGCCCATGGCTTTCAACTCTGGTTGCAGCCATCCCGGTAGTTGCCCTCTTTGTTTTTCTGGTGCCGATGCGCTGGCTGGCCCCCAAAGCCGGTCTGGGCGGCGCTATTCTCGCTATCCTGGTTGCTGTCTTTGCATTCGGCATGCCCTGGGATAAGGCGCTCTCCGCCATGGGTTTCGGCATGGCTTTTGGCCTGATGCCGGTTGGCTGGAACATCTTCTTCGCCATGTTTCTTTACAACATCACGGTCGAAACCGGGCAATTCACCATCATCCGCCGCTCGGTTGCCAGTGTTTCACCCGATGTCCGCATCCAGGCGATTCTCATCGGTTTCTGTTTTGGTGCATTCCTCGAAGGCGCTGCTGGCGGTGGCACACCGGTTGCCATCTGCGGTGCCATACTTGTGGGTCTGGGTTTTTCTCCCTTCCAGGCTGCGGTGCTTTGCCTCATTGCCAACACCAGTCCGGTAGCCTATGGCGGACTCGGTTCGCCTCTCATCGTGCTCGGTGGTGTGACCGGAATTCCCACCGATACCTTGTCCGTCATGGCAGGTTACCAGCTTCCGATTTTCTCCTGCATCATCCCGCTCTGGATGGTCAAATGTATGTGCACCTGGAAGCAGACCTGGGAAGTGCTTCCTGCGCTGCTGGTGGCTGGCTTCAGCTTTGCGGTATTCCAGTTTACCTTTGCCACCATCCATGTCTGGATGCCCAGCGTGGTTCTCTACAACATGACCGACATTGGCGGCGGCATCTTCTCGCTGCTGGTAACAGCATGGTTCCTCAAGTACTGGAAACCTTCCAGCATCATGACCTATGAACCTGCTTCCACGGTAGCAACATCCGCAGCACATTCCTGGGCAGAAACAGGTCCATTAACCACTGCCAATGTGATCAAAGCCTGGTCGCCCTATGCCCTCATGTCAGTCGCTTTGTTTGCACTAGGCCTCGTCAGGCAGGCTGAAATCAGAAACGATCCCAGGCAGATTCAGATCGTGGGCCCTGTTTACACCAACTATCTTTTTCCTGTGACACCGCTGCAAGATTCGGTCTACCGCGATAGTGCCTTATTGTTGAAAGATACGAGGGAAAAGCCTGAGCCTGCCGTGTTCGAATTCACCTGGGCCACTGCTGCAGGTACTGCGGTACTGCTAGCTGCCATCGTTTCCATGTTGGTCTTGAGAATGAACCTGAAGCAACTCTGGAACGTGTGCAAGCGAACCGTCTGGCAGATGCGTATTCCCATCCCCACCATTGCGCTCATGCTGGGCTTGAGTTACGTTACGCGCTATTCAGGCATGGACGCGTGTCTGGGATATGCCTTCGCCAGCACTGGCATGCTCTATCCCTTTTTTGCATCACTCCTGGGCTGGCTCGGCGTGTTCCTCACCGGAACCGACGCGGGCAGCAACGCGCTATTCGGAAGCCTGCAGAAAATTGCTGCTACCAGTGTGTATCAGCAGAATCCGGAGGCCTTCGGTTCCCTGAACATGCAACAGGTACAGACGCTCATCTGTACCACCAATAGCACCGGTGGCGTCATGGGAAAAATGATAGATGCTCAAAGTATCTGCGTTGCTACTGCAGCGACCAATCAGACGGGGAAAGAGGCTGATATCTTCAAAGCCGTGGTCTGGCACAGCATCGTACTGGCATGTCTGATGGGACTACTGGCTTTGCTGCAGGCCTACGTGTGGCCCTTCCAGGCCATGGTGCCGTGACATCATCAACTCCCCTGCTGGGAGACGGTTATTTGCTTACTGCTTTTCCTTCAGCGTTGCTGCCAACGCTGTCTCAAAAGCTTCCATGGTCGCAATTTTTCCATCAGCCAGTTTTGTCTGCAGTTTTTTCAGTTCAACAATCAGCTTGCTGAATGATTCGATGTACTGTTTCTGCTGCTGATGTGCTTCCTGGCGATCACTGATCTTCCAGAAGCCTGCTTCTTCTGCGCCACGCAGCGTTGACATCTTGACCTGGATGGTTTTGGGATCATCAATCGATGACATGCTGGTCAACTTGACCGTGAGTACCGCTTCTCCCGATTTAGGTCTTTTGGTATCGGTGCATTCAAATTGATATCGTTCATTGAATAACAGCCGGTAGAGTCTGTCATTATCATCTTCCGTCAGTTGGTCAGGCAGGTTGCCAGGTGAAAATTTGCGTTGCACGAGGTTGGTAATCTCAGCATAAACCTGTCCCAATTCCCGATTGACCTGCTGTAGTCGTTCGAGTTGCTTCTTTTCGGTATCGGGTAGAATGGCCAGGTATTGCTCAAAGTTGCGTTGCTGCAGGCTCTGCTCTAGAATCATCATGGCTGCCAGCGGAGAATCGGCAAGCAATCGGCTGCCACGAGGTGTTTCCGTGGCAGTGACAATCTGACCCAACTGAAGTTGCTGTTTGAGTTTGGAAAAGTTCGGTGCATTCGCAATGTCTGATTGCAGCTTAGCCAGTTCCGAACGGACGCTGCTGATCTGGTTGAGCAGAAGCTGATTATCATACATGGCTCTGGGCTGATGATCGCCGTAACGATCCATCACTTTAGATAACTGCAGCACAATGGCAGTGATGCTGAGCAGCAAGGCAACAGCCAGCACTGCCCACAAATTCAAGTTTCGGGATGATTGCATCGATTCCGACATGAGTCTTCTCACGTTTCCGTCAGGGTTTGGCAAAACCTGCCACCAGCCGACCACCTGCATTCCAGTAAGGCACCCACGCAATGCCGAACTGCGATATCTTGATGTCACTGCGCTTGGCAGTCAACTTGATTTCCTTCAGTTCTGCAAACGCCTTGCGCTTCCATTTATCAGCAATGACGCTCATCTGTTCGGTCAGTTCCTGTACCTGTTTCTGGGCTGCATCAAATTCACTTTTTGCTTCATAATACCGGCGGCCTGCATCGGCTTTCTGCATTTCCTGCTGCTGGCTTCGGTTCCAGTTGAACAGCTGACCCAGAATCGAAGTGCCTTGCTGTGCAAGTCGGTTGTATTCCTGTTGAGCTGTCGTCATGGTGCTGGCAGATTTTTGGGATTTCATTTCCTGATCTGCTTTGCGTTGCAGCAGTTCAGCCGCTTCCTTTTCTGCTTCCTGCTGAGCAAAATTCTTGCATCGCTCCAGAAATGCCTCATGGGTTTCGTTATCTTCACTCGTCAGGCTCAGCCCCTTGTTATGAAACACCGTGAAATCGACATTGTTGTAAAGATAATCGCTGAATTCCTTCTGCAGATCTTTCAGTCGCTTCACATCATTCAGTCCCTTCGGAATATCCTGCCATGATGCTTCCACCGATTCGGGAGTTGAGTTCAGAGCATCTCCCACACTCTGAGCTTCGCCCCATTTTGCCCCTTGACCCGACTCGGGAGCATCGCAGATAAGACGATAAGTCCGGTCTACCACGATGCCAGCTCTACTATTGGTCAAGCTGACCTGTCCCACACCCAGCAGGCATGGTTGATAAACCAGCTTGGCTGATGCTGTCTGGCCCGGTCGCGATGCCAGTGGCACCGGCTTCAGATAATACTGGGTAACTCCCACACTTAAAATCGGCGCGACATGCGAGGCATGGTTGGTATCCGCCTGACTGACCTGCGTCTGCATTTCTTTCTTGAAAGCAACTTCAGCAGGAGCAGTCTTGGGAACCAGTTTTCCTCCACATTCGGAACAGAACTTGGTCGTGGCAGGAAGGCTGGCAGCCGGACATGATGCCTTGTTGCAACCGCCTTCTTTTGTCAGGGTGATGTTGCCTGATCCAGATGCAGTAGTGCCAGTCTTGCCTGGATCATCCTTCAGCACGCTGCTCGGCAGCTTCTTGAGTTGTTCCCGCGTCATCGGGCCAGCCAGATATGACAGCGCCCAGCGGGTATGCATCACACGAGGCTTGCCTTCATGCACGCAGTTCATCAGGAAAACACGGTTGCCCAGGGCCGAGATGGTTTTGTCCAGTTCCGACTTATCGGCCAGGGTGCCCGCTGCATTGGCAACGCCCTGCAGGCCTTCAAGTAGTCGAGCCTTATCCCGCTCGGTCTGCAGCTTGCCGACAAACCAGGTACCCGCATTGGTCAACGCTTTGTAATCGAGATCCACCGGATTCTGTGTCGCCAGCAGAACGCCAACACCAAATGCACGAGCTTGTTTGAGCAAGGTTAGGAAAGGCTGCTTGCTCGGCGGGTTGCCCGGATGTGGCGGCAGATAGCCGAATACTTCATCCACGTAGAGCAAGGCACGCAGGCTGTTGGTGCCAGGCTGGCTTCGCGTCCAACTCAGAAACTCGGAAAGCAGCAGCGTCAGGAAGAACATCCGCTGCGATTCTTCCAGATGGGCCAGATAAAAGATGCTCTGTCTGGGCTTTCCTTCGGGTGACCGCAGTATCTTGTCGAAATCGAGTCCTTCGCCAAGAATCCAGGTCGCAAAGCTCGGTGATGCCAGGATGTTGTTCAAGGCAACAGCGAGTTTCAATCGTTCAGCCTGTGGATAAAAAGTATCCACTTCAAAAGCGCCAATGCGTGAAATGGGTGGGTCCTGAATCTGGCTGATGATGCGGGCGAGGTCCATGTCCTGCCCCTTGGTCCACGCATTGAGCAGCAGGTTGGCAACCAGGATGTGTTCACGCGATTGCAGTGGATCGCCGCTGATCTTCGTCAGTCCCAGGAGAGCAGTTGTCGTGGAATCCACCCGTTCGTTCAGTTCTTCGCGTGTCAGGTCGCCCTGTGGTGCTGCAAAGCTCTGCAGAATGGAAACCGGTCGGCCTACTTCACTGCCGGGTGTGTATATCCGCCATTCAGCTGCATCCTTCAATCGCTGAACACGATCCGGTTGCTGCCCCCAATCCCCGAGCCCCTTCTTCCAGAGCTCAGCAGTCTGCTCCGACAGTTGATCAATCGTCACTTTCTTTCGCTTGGCGATCTCTTCATCGAGCCAGGGTTTGAAGTCATCAGGCTTCAGTTCGGGAAAGGTCAGCAGCAGGTTGCACAAGTCACCCTTGAGATCAACGATAATGCACGGGATGCCATCGAGCGCTGCTTCTTCGAGCAGGGAAACGCACAAGCCAGTTTTGCCTGAACCCGTCATGCCGACCACCACGCCATGCGTAGTCAGCCAGTGGGCATCGTACATGACGTTCTTGCCCATCTCTTTGGATTTCAGATTGTATTCCCTGCCCAGATAAAAGCAGGCGGGTGGATCAATATCCACAATTGGTTTGGCGGCGGTGGTTTCTGGCATAGCCTGATTCAGACAAAAAAGAACCAACAGGTCAATGATAGCATAGCGTGGATCAACGGCGAATTCCAATACCAAGAATGCTACGCTTTCATCAGGGTTTAAGCAGATAAGATGGTGTGAGAATGCTGTCATTTCTAACAGGGTATAATTACGACAAGGCCGTTGACCTCGCGATTAACCTGCGTTAACCTTCACGATCATGGCTAACGCAGTTTCACCTTCAGTAGATATTCTCGATCGCTGTCAGGCGGTGCTGGGCTACCGTTTCCAGAAGCCGGACCTGTTGCGTTCTGCCTTGACCCATTCCTCCGGTGCCAATTCACGCCTTTCTTCCAACGAACGCATGGAGTTCCTGGGCGATGCCGTGCTAGGTCTGATTGTGTGTGAACAACTTTACACGCAATACAGCACATTTCCCGAAGGTGAGATGACCCGGATCAAGTCGGTAGTAGTTTCACGCCGTACCTGTGCTGCCATCAGCCAGGCGCTGGGCTTGCACCAGTTTCTGATGATCGGGAAGGGGATGCAGACCGATATGCCAGCCAATGTGCTGGCTGATTTTTTTGAAGCCATCATTGCTGCGATCTATCTCGATGGCGGCTACGAAAAAGCCAGGGCATTTGTGTTGAAGCATCTGTCGCGAGAGATTGACCAGGTAGCTCTCAATACCACTGCAGAGAATCACAAATCACAGCTGCAGCAGTGGAGTCAGCGTGAAACCGGCGTTTCTCCGACCTAT
This sequence comes from Planctomycetia bacterium, assembly GCA_016795155.1. Taxonomy (NCBI): domain Bacteria; kingdom Pseudomonadati; phylum Planctomycetota; class Planctomycetia; species Planctomycetia bacterium. The sequence goes on from JAEUIE010000050.1 coordinate 109,916, forward strand.
ATCCTGCTCGATGAAAAAGGCCCCGAGCACAACAAATGCTTCAAAGTAGCAGCCAGTATAGGCAAACAACACTTCCCACCTGCCTGGGGCAAAACGAAGAAGGATGCCGAACAGAAAGCAGCCCTGAATGCACTCTCCGAACTGAACGGCGACCCACTCCCCTATGCTGGTGACTGAGTGACAACAGATGTGATATCACGCGGGTCGGGTGCCACGGTTTGCGTGTACTCACGCTAACCGTGCCAAATCACTGCATAGCTATTTAAAGGATTTTCTGACACGATGAACTATCCCGTCCGCTGTTATGGCAAAGAGTGCACCCACCTGGCCCAATACAAAATTGCTGCCCGCTGGAGTCATGGCACCAGCAGCGAACTCAAGACCTATGGGCTGTCTTGTGAATCCTGTCTCCCACTCCTTTTTCGTGACAGCCTTGAAAGGCAATTGAAATCCAGCACCTTGCCTGGCGAACTGGGCGAATCGCCTGGAATCTACCGTGCCATGACAGGCTGGGGCGATTCATCCCTGGTCAGAGAAACACAACTGGAGGAAGAAATTCTGAAGGCAATGGCTGTTAACTCGGCAAAATAGCTAACCTCTAAAATTATCAATTTTTGTGATCAATGAACCGGTAAAATGATGTACGATACGGTGAGCCATCCACAGCCGATGTGATGGATCAAATGAAATTCGAAAGGCGTGGTTACAAACGCCTTTTGCGATAGACCAGGTTAACTGATGTTATTTGTCTGGATATCCCTCATCCTGTTATTCGGCATCCTTCTGGGATACCTGTATCGCCGTTGGTATTTAAGCCAAAGTGAACAGGAACCGATGTCGCTGGTCAGTCAGCAGCATCTCGATTTGTTCAACGGCGGAGGGCTCGATGAACATGAACTGGAACTGACTCGCAACCGGTATCAGCAATGGCTGCAGGAAGAACAGTTCCAGCGCATCGAAGCTACCCTGGTTCCAGGTTTGTCGTATGTCGTCCGTGTCCGTGCCCTGGCAGAGCTGGGCACCGAAGAAGCCTGTGCCATTCTGGAAAGGCAACTGAGCCGCATCATTATTGATGACCCACTGGAACAGGCCTGGTACTGGATTGATATCGCACATTCGTTGCGTATGCTTGCCCACGATGAAAGCCTGCCACTGCTTCTTGATCGGGTAAACCACTCGGATGATTTTCCGCTCGTGCACTTCTATGCATCGGAACTGATTGCCTTTTCAACCTTCCCAAGCTACCTGACGGATTTTCACGATGCACATGGCAAAGCTGCCATCCGCGTACTGCATCGCGCCCTGGAAGGGCTGCGCTGTGGCATCTCTGCCCATGTTCTGGCAGAAGCCCGCATGGGAGAAATGATTGAAACAGTCTGGGATAAGCATCAGCAGGAAATGCATCCTCTTCTCGTCAGGCTGTTCTGCGAAGTCCAGAGACTGCTGCGCCGGTTTCACCAGTATGCTGAAGAACTCGAAGGCGATGTCTTTGAGAAGGAAGCATACGAATGGCAGATGTCGCGTCTGGCCTTGCTGGAAGATCAGTTGATCGACTATGCCAGTCGTGCTCGCGAGCAATTGCCTGGCATGCTGCATGAGTTCGCCGAGAACGAAAGAGCCGACTGGATCTACGCCATTCATGAACTGCGTGCCGATGCTGGCGCCAGCCTGGTGCATTTGATCAAAAGCCAGCCTGCACTCGCTGTTTCGGAGCAGGCTGTACTCGCTCTCGGCTGGTCCAGGACTGAAGAAGCAACCACTTATCTGCAAGGCATGGTCAGCCAGGCGTTGGCAGTGCCTCGTCATCCCAGAATCAGGAAGCATCTCGAATCACCCAGTCTGGTGGCAGCGGCACTGATTGCCTTGCGATACCATCCCGGAATGAAAACCGAGCAACTGCTCATGCTCGGCGTTCGATCAGGCGACTCGCTCATTCGCTCATCTGCCCTCAGCAGTATGGGCTGGTGGATGCCCATGACGGGCGATTCCGTCCTCATGTATCTGCAGGATGCCCGCTACGATCATCATGGCGAAGTGCGCCATGCAGCAAGAGCTGCACTTGCCAGACTCGGCGAACGACAAGCACTACAGTGGTTCCGCCAGGGCCTGGCGAGCGAAAACAGGCAAGTAGTAGTGGAATCCATCCAGGCCATCGCCGACGAAGGCATCACACTTCTCTGGCCCGAACTCGACATGCTGGTGGATGAAGAAGAACCTGAACTGGCTTCCTGTGCCCGCGAAGCGCTCGAACAGATGCAGGAGGAGTTGGAGCGTGATGCTCAGTAAGCCACGCTTTTCTATGCTGTTGGCTGGCTTACTCGCTTGCCTGATGCCAGTTTCGTTACTTGCTGGCCCTCATCCGTTCTTTGATGACCTCGGTTTCATTCGCTGGCGATCAACCTGGCCGCAGGCTCAGCAGGAAGCTCTTCAGTCCGGTAAGCCTCTCTTCATTCACATGACACGTACCGACTGCAAGGATACTCCCTTCTATTGCCAGGAAGCTCTGCGCGACCCCGATATTGTCCGCATGCTCGACCGTTACTTCGTCTGCTACGCTGCTGACTACACCAGGCTGCCACCTGATCTGGACCAGTTGGTCAAAGCAAAAGGGTATACTCAGGATAAGACACCTATGCAAGTGATCCTGACGCCCAGGCGTGAAGTCATCGATTGGCGCGTGCACAGGCAGCCCAAAGCGGAAATGCTGGCCTGGCTGAAGAAATGTCTCGAAGATAAACGACTTGCCATGACGCCTGCATCCATCAAGGAAGCAGAACGCCTGGGGCAGATACTGCAGGCAGCACTCACCAGTAAAGATGCAAAACGTATTGCCTCGACATGGACAGCCTTACTCAAGCTGCAAGGATATGGTGCGCAGAAACGCCATGCGATCGACATGATGGATAATGCTGAATCGCCTGCTCGTGAAAAAATGCGCGATGCAGCCCGCCTGGTCCGTGAAAACCTCTATCCACAGGCGCTGCTGGCTCTAGAAGAAGCCAGACAACTGGCCGAGGGGCTGCCCGTGGCAGATGACGTTCATCAATCGCTGCACTGCCTGAAGTTAATTGAATCAGCACTCGAATGGGAACGTCAACCCCCGTCATCCAAACAGCAGCAGACCCTCAAAATACAATGGCAACAAGTGATGACCCGCTTTCCCGATAATTTCCTGACCACCGTAGCTTTTCAGAAGTGGAAAGCCATCAAGCCTGCTCGATAGCAATAATGTTCTTCGCTGTCTCCTCTCTTTTGGGGAGAGAAATAGCAACGGTTTCTGCATTAATCGGGGTAATGGCTGGCAGCCAGCGGATTGATACCTTCAGTCCCGCAAGGGACGACCGGGTGGTAGCTTGCAGCGCGAGCTGCAAGTAAGTGTGTTAATCTGTTCAAGAGCCCCACCAGGGGCGATTGGACTGGGTCACGCTCTCCCAATCGCCCTTATCAGGGCTCTGGTAACGAAGAGCTCCTTTCCAGGCAGCTTGCGCAGCCAGCTACCATCTTGTCGCCCTCTTCGAGGGCTGCGTTGAACATTGCTAACTTATTGACGTGCTGAATCAGTGTGATCATTCATCGATCTAATGTCAAATACCATCCATATCGCTTCCAACTCGTTGTACGGTATATTTAGTGCTTCACTACGGCGGCTTGCAGTCGATGTTCCAGTTTAACCAGATCTATACCGCGTATCAACACTTTCTTGTTCTGACTTGTTTGTCCACTCAAAAGAGACAGACAATTTGCCTTCACTTGAAGACACTTACTCAACAGTTCCAACAGTTCCTCATTCGCTTTACCCTTCTCCGGTGGTGCATGCAGTGAGACTTTGAGTTGTGTCCCATGCACGCCTTGAATGCCTGCATGCCTGGCGCCAGGTTTGGCCCGAATTGATAACACCACACCATCAGCATGTTGGGTTAGAAACGCATTCACCTTTCAGGCATCCCTTCGAAGTAGGCTGAACCGATCCGTACCAGCGTTGCCCCTTCCTGAATCGCTTCTTCAAAATCCTGCGTCATGCCCATCGAGAGGTGCTTCAATTCATGTGGCGAAGGCAACTGCATCGTTTCCGCCTGATGGCGCAACTTGGCGAAAACTTTACGTGCATGAGCATCATCAGACTGCAACGCCGACATGCCCATAAGCCCGGTGACTTTGACATGGTGCAACTCAGCCAGCCAGTCTGGAATGCTCGGCCACTCTTTCTCAGCTATGCCCGTCTTCGTTTCTTCATCGGTCATGTGCAGTTCCAGCAGCACTTCCTGCACACGGTTGATCTTCCTGGCTTCTTCTTCAATCGCCAGCAGCAAACGCTGGCTGTCTACGGAATGAATCAGCGTAACCAGCGGAAGCGTGCGCTCCACTTTGTTCCGCTGCATATGCCCGATGAGGTGCCAGGATGCTTTCGGAACAGCAGCAGCCTTCTCCCACAACGATTGCGGCCTGCTTTCGCCAAACGCATGGAACCCCAGTTGCTGCATTTTGCGAATAACTGCGGTATCCACATATTTCGTCACCGGAATCACGGTTACTGCATGCCTTGGCCGCCTGGCTCGCAGACAAGCCTGCTGGATACGTTCCTCAATAACTGCTGCATTCTCCTGCAATCGTTGCAAGACGTTGTCCGACTCGCTCATAAGATGACCTTCCTGATGGAGGAATGTCTGCATGGCCATGATAGAACCTTTTCGCGGGATTCGCTATAACCTGGGACACGTCGGCACACTCAGTAACGTGGTGGCACCGCCGTATGATGTGATTGATTCATCACTGCAGAATACACTGTACGACAAGCATCAGCATAACATCATCCGCATCGAACTGAACCGCACCGAACAGAGCGATACTGAAAACGACAAATATCTGCGGGCAGGCAAGCTCTGGAAACACTGGCAGCTCGAAAACGTGCTCCTTACCGAAGGCCAGCCTGCCATCTATGCTTTGCATCAGCATTACACGGTCGAAGGTGTGCCTTACGTTCGCAAAGGGTTTTTCGCACGCGTACAGTTGGAGCGATTCGGCGAAGGGAAAATCTATCCACACGAACAGACACTCTCCGGTCCCAAGGAAGACCGTTACCGCCTGATGCAGGCAACTCATGCCAACCTCAGTCCGGTGTTTGGATTGTACCCCGATCCTGATCAAAATGTGCAGAACCGAATTGACCGCGTGGTGGAACGAACCCTGCCGATGGAGGCGACAGATCACCTTGGCGTCACCAGCCAACTCTGGCCTGTGCAGGATGCTCTGGCTATTCGCGACATCGCCGGCTGGATGCACGATAAGCCGATCTTCATTGCCGATGGCCACCATCGCTATGAAACTGCTATTCGTTATCGTGATGAGCTGATCAAAAAGCAGGGACCGTTGCCTGCGGAACATCCTGCGAATTTCATCCTGATGGCACTGGTGGGTATGAGTGATCCGGGATTGCTCATACTGCCAACGCATCGCCTGGTGCAGGGCATTCAGGGCCTGCGATCTCAACAGTTGAAAACGCTTTTGGAACCAGAATTCACAGTCGACATCATCGGCCAGGGTGAATCGGCCGCTCTGGAAACCTGGGAACGGATGCAGATGGATGGTTCACAAGATGTGCTCGGTTTTGGCACCCAGGCAGATAACACCTGGCTCCTGGCCCATTTCCAGTCAGATGAGTTGATGGCTCAGCTCACACCAAGACAAAGCGATGCCTGGCGTAGCCTCGCTGTCAGCCGGTTGCATGAAGTGGTGCTCAATCATCTGCTGCAGGATCAAGGCAAACCCGTATGCCAGTATGTGCATCTTCTGAGCGAAGTGCAGCAGGCTCAGCGTGCCGGTTCGCTCGATCTGGCCTGCCTGGTGCCACCAGCTACCATGCAGCATGTAACCGATATCGCTGGCCAACTCGAGAAGATGCCTCCCAAATCCACCTATTTCTATCCTAAACTACTTACAGGTCTGGTGTTTCATTCACTGAAGTAGGACGCACAGATGCCTCTCTCCGATGAACTCAAGCAAAGGCTACAGCAGTCTGGCCAGGGACACATCGTCCACAGGCTCGCGCGTTTGTCGGCGAAGAAACAGCAAAAGCTGATCCATCAATTGCAGCAGTTGGATTTGGCCAACATTGCCGAACTGTTTCAACTTTCCAAACGGCAAGCCGATCATCACGATTTTCATCGTTGCCGTGTGCCAGACATCGTACGTATGCCGGAAACCGATGAAGAAATCCGAGCATGGAGCAAGGCAGGTGAAGTAGGCGCCCGCGCCATTCGTCAGGGACAACTCGCTGTCATCATGGTCGCAGGCGGGCAGGGCACTCGCCTGGGGCACGATGGCCCCAAGGGCACGTATCCCATTGGCCCGGTCACCCAGCGCAGCCTGTTTCAGATTCATGCTGAGAAAGTTCTTGCCCTTGGCCGCAGACACCAGGTCGATATCCCCTTCCTCATCATGACGAGCGAAGAAAACGACCAGACCACCAGGGAGTTCTTTGCACAACATCATCACTTTGGTTTGAAGTCGGAGCAAGTGACCTTCTTCGTGCAGGGCATGTTGCCTGCTCTCGATGCATCGACCGGTGAAATGCTCTTGAGTGCCAAAGATGAGTTAGCCCTCAGTCCCAACGGGCACGGCGGAGTCATCGAAGCGCTCGATGCCGCAGGCTTACTGAACCAGTTGCAGTCGCAAGGCATTAGGCATTGTTATTACTTTCAGGTCGATAACCCGCTGGTGCAGATTGGCGAAGAACAATTCCTGGGCATGCATCTGAACGCACAGGCCGACATGTCTCTGAAAGTGGTCGCCAAGCTCAACGCCCAGGAACGCATGGGCAACCTTGTTGAACTCGATGGCAAATACCGCATCGTTGAGTACACCGAACTGCCTGCGGAACTCGCTGAGCAAACGGATGAGTCAGGCCAACTCCGTTTCTGGGCAGGCAGCCCGGCTATTCACCTGTTTGACCTGTCATTTCTCCAGCGATTGGCCCACGGTGACATCACGTTGCCTTACCACCTGGCACGCAAGAGTGTTCCTTATGTGGATGAGCAAGGCACACCGCAAAAGCCATCATCGCCCAATGCCGTGAAATACGAACGCTTCATTTTCGATGCACTCCCCCTCGCCAACCGCGTGCTGGCGGTGGAAACAACGAGAGCGTTTGAATTTGAGCCACTCAAAAATGCCGAAGGCGACAACTCGCCCTTCACTGTAAAGCAAGCACTGTCTGATAGATATCAATCCTGGCTGTGCGCATGCGGCATCGAATTGAAAATCGATCATTGGCACGAACTGTCGCCACTGGTGATTCTGGATATGAACGACCTGGAACGCTACACGCCGGAAACCATCATTAAATGGCGAAGCGCCCCGCGCCTCAAAAACATTTAGCCCCCGGCTCTTTAAGCCGGGGGCCGGTTCGTGCGAAATGTAGAAACCTCATCAACGAATTACCGGCGAAAGTACTTTTTGAACGCGCTCGGCGCTGTCACGATATAATCGTGACCCACGGCAATCCCTACTCATTCGTATTCAACTCCACCGCCTCTTCCCAATGGGCATAGAGCGCGGGAAGGCGACCTTTCGCCTCCTCCAGATCAGCCATCAACTCTTTCACCTTCATGCCATCCTTGTAGACCTCGGGCTGCACCAGTTGGGCTTCCATGTCCTGTATCTCTGCCTCCAGGCTGGCAATGTCAGCTTCCAGGTCTGTCGTCTTACGATAAGGAAATTGCCGTTTGCGTTTCACTTTGCCGATGGAGGAACCAGCCGTCGTCACCACTTCCACCGGTTTCTCTTTGCCTTTGGCTTTGACAGGAACCTGCTGGGCGGCTAACGCCCGGTAGGTATCGTAGTTGCCATAAACTACATGCACTTTGCCATCTTCGAAAACAATCAGCATCTGGGCCACGCGATTCAAAAACGTTCGATCATGGCTCACCACAATCACCGTGCCTTCGTACTCCGCCAATGCTTCTTCCAGCGATTCACACGCCCAGATATCCAGATGGTTGGTCGGTTCATCGAGCACCAGCACATTGACGTTGAGTGCTGCAATGCGGGCCAGCACCACCCGGCTGCGCTCGCCACCACTCAGGCTGCCTACCTTGTGGTAAACCATTTCACCAGTCAGTCCGAACCTGGCACAGAAGTCCCGCATCTGCTGCTCGGTGATGGTGGCGTCGCCCGGTGGCCAGACGGCACGGATCACCGTCATCTCATCCATCACCGATTCGAGATGCTGGTCGTAGTACCCAACATCCACCTGGTGGCCGAGCTTGATCTCACCGGCATCAGGCTTCAATTCGCCCAGCATCAGTTTCAGCAGTGTCGATTTGCCACAGCCATTAGGCCCCATGATGCCGAGTCGCTGGCCACGCTGCAGTTGAAAGCTGACATCGTTCAGCAGCTTTTTATCGCCCAGCGTTTTGCTGATGTGCTCTGCTTCCACGATGATATCGCCAGGCCGCCGCGATGTATTGAACTTCAGGTGTGGGCCGCTGAACTGCACCGGCTTTTCGACCCGCTCTATCTTGTCGAGCATCTTCATGCGTGACTGGGCCTGCTTGGCCAGTTGCCCGTAACTGGCCCGCCTGATGTAATCCTCCTGCTTTTCGATGTTTTCCTTCTGCGCTTCGTAAGTCTTGAGTGCCAGTTCGTACCGTTCCTGCCGCTGGCGAACGTAAGCGCTGTAGTTGCCAGGGTAACTGGTGATGCCCCGCGGCGACAGTTCGAAAATCGAATTGACGACGTTGTTCAAAAACGTTCGGTCGTGGCTGACAACCAGCATCGCTTCCCGCTGACGGCTCAGATAACTTTCCAGCCACTCGGTCGCCTTAATGTCGAGATGATTGCTCGGCTCATCAAGCAGCATAACATCGGGAGCCGAGAGCAACAGCTTGGCGAGCATCACCCGGCTCTGCTGTCCTCCGCTGAAACTGGTCAGCACGCGGTTGAAATCGGCATCGACAAAGCCCAGGCCGTGGAGCACTTCTTCAACTTGATGATCTATGGTGTAACCACTGTGCAGCGACAGCCATTCGTTGAGCCGGTCGTACTGTGCGGTCAGCCGTTTGTGTTCCGCTTCACCAGCGCTGGCCAGTTGCTCACCGATACGGACGAGTTGTTCCTGGGCATCGAGCAGTGACTGCATGGCAGTGCGGGCTTCTTCGATCAGCGTTCGACCTTCGATAATATGATGCTGCTGAGCCAGGAGAGCCGACCGCGCCCCCGCATGCAGTGTGCATTCGCCCGAATCCGATTCATCCACCCCGGCAAGAATGTGAAGCAGTGTCGATTTACCCACGCCATTAGGCCCGACCAGGCCAATGCGGTTTCCCTGGTACAGTTCGAAACTGATCTCGGAAAACAGAGTCCGGCCACCGTAAGCCTTCGACAGATTATTGCAACTGAAAACAAGCATCGTGATATGTTATGAAAGTAGACGCGGCTTCCAGCCGCGTCAGCGAGAGATGAGCGCCCAAACCCAGTTCCAGCAATGAATAATATTCCAGCGATCAGGAAAGCTAAGATCAACGTTGATTGACGCACACCTCAGCAGACGCGGCTGGAAGCCGCGTCTACTATCGCGGCTTTCAGCCGCTTCTACTAGGTTGAGTAAATGAATTTACCAAGAAACAGGGCAGGAATGAGGAATAGCAATACCAGAAGCCCCGGGTAGCCGAGTGGATACGTTGCATGAATTGCATTGATAACAACCAAGCCGAGGATGGAATACTTGATACCCAGCCCAATATTTGATGGAATAGGTTTATCCACAGCTCGTATCCAGATTAACGCAGGCATCAGCAGCAGGAGAATAACCAGATAGTTTGTCACTGGTATATGCGGAGGTATTTCAACAGAATCGAAATAACGGTGATAGAATCCAGCAAGAATGATTGTGGAAAAGTAGATCATGAGTAACCCCAATAGCATTCTTTTCCGATGCAACATCTTTGTTTCTTCAAAAGCTATGTAAGTCACGCCAATGATGTAGAGTGTGTTGACACATGCCGCCGCGTAACACGGGCCGTTTAGATCCGCTACCATAATCGTACCCAGTAGCAGATTGAAACCGCGACACAGGCCCATCACGATATGCCCCAACCAGGTGTTCTTAAACAAAAAGTTATAGGCTAAAATCAGCATTGGCAAACCCACCACCGGTGACAGTTGTTGCCACGTGTAGCCAGCAGGCAACTGCCAAAAACCGATGACCAAACCAACTGCCATCAGCAACGTGCCTGCAGTGATTGCAGTCGTCTTGCTGATGCGTCCCGAAGGCAATGGCCGGAACGGACGTTCCCTGCGGTCTTCTTCGCCATCAGCAACATCGTTCAGGATCATCCCTGCCATGTAATAACAGACAGAGATCAGACACAGCCAGACAATGTTATCAGGCAAGCCATTCTGCTTGTGTGGCTGAAACAAACTGAGCGCAGCGCCAGCGATGACATCCGCCGGCGCGGTGAAGACATTAGGCAAACGAACCAGTTGGGCCCAGGCTTTGAGCATCCACTACACCAGCTCAAAAATGGCTTCAATTTCCACTGCAACATTGCTGGGCAAGCTCACCATGCCCACTGCGCTGCGTGCACCCACACCTGCATCATCACCGAAGACTTCTTTCATCAATTCACTGTAGCCGTTAATAACCTTCGGGATGTCGTAAAACGTGGATGTAGAGTTGACCATTCCGAATGACTTAACCAGCCGCTTGATTTTGTTGAGCGAACCCAGACTGTTCTTGAGTGTAGCCAGGATTGTCAGACCCACTTGCCGGGCTGCCTGCTGTCCCTGTTCCAGAGTCAGTTCAGCGCCGACTTTGCCTTTGATCAGGCTGCCATCGGCTTGTACAGGCACATGCCCCGAGACGTACAGAATATTTCCAACCTGTACCGTTGGCTTATACACCGCCATCGGCTTGCCGGTGGGCGGTAATGTCAGATGCAGTTCCTGCAGGCGTTTATCGGCGTCCATGATGGCTCCCAAAAAAGGAATCAGATTATTTCAAAAACACTCGAAATACTCGGCAGTTGTGGCACGGTTATGCATGTACTCATGCATGACCCTGCGAAACTACTGAGTCATTGCATATCCAGCAGGGTCATTCGGAGTACCGAATAACCCTGCCACAGCTTTCAGCAGGCGCGCAGGGTATTTTGCCAAGCTGCTTTCAGCTCATCAATGCCCACGTTCACCAGCAGCGTATCCGAAGGCGAACCAAAAATGGTCAGCCTCCGTTGATCGGAAACCTGGCCGATGCAGGCACAGGGCAAGTCTCCCATCAGGATACTCAGGCTCCGTTCCCATTCAAATGGAACTTCCAGCAGAAACCGTGTCGGGCTTTCGCCAAAGAGCAGTGCTTCCAGCGAAGGCGTGTCGCTGCCTTCCACCGGAATGGCATTCGTATGTACAATCGCGCCGAATCCGCCAGCCATGCACATTTCAGCGAGGGCCACAGCCAGACCACCTTCGGAAAGATCATGGCAGGCTGCAACCATCCGGTGACGGATAGCATCGTGTACCTTCAGCATCATCAGTGGTGCCTGTTCCAGATTGACCTTGGGCACGCTGTTCGATGCCATGCGATGTATCTGATGATAATGCGAACCGCCCAGTTCTTCGCGGGTAGTTCCCACCAGATAGAGCTTGTGGCCAGGCTTCTTCAAATCCATGGTTACGCAGCGGGTGACATCCTGCACTTTACCCAGCGCGGTGATGAGCAGCGTGGGCGGAATGACAATGCGGGTGCCATCAGCACCCTGATATTCGTTCTTGAGGCTATCTTTGCCGCTGATAAACGGAACGCCGTAAGCCAGTGCTGCATCGCGGCAACCTTCCGCAGCACGAACCAGTGCACCCAGCACTTCAGGGCGATCAGTGTTGCCCCAGCAGAAGTTATCGAGCACCGCAGTCTGCTTGGGATCAGCCCCCACGCAAACGACATTGCGAACCGCTTCATCCACCGCAGCCAGTGCCATGTAGTAGGGATCGAGATCGCCAAACTGCGGACAAAGTCCACAACCCACCGCCAGGCCAGCAACTGATCCATGCACCGGAGCAATCACCGATGCATCGCCCGGGCCATCGTGATGCATACCCACCAGCGGCTTGATGACACTGCCACCCTGAACTTCATGATCGTATTGCCGAATGATCGCTTCTTTGCTCGCAATAGTCGGATGGCTGAGCAGCGTGAGCAGGTCGCTCGTGAAATCCAGCACGGTACGCTGGGCCGTGAGTTCCCTGATGGCCGGTGGCGACCAGGTGGCCTGCTTGATGATCGGTGGCCTGCCATCGTGCAGGAAGTGCATGTCGAGCATGCCAACCTGTTGTCCGTGATAGAAGAGTTCCAGCTTGCCGGTGTTCTTGAATTCGCCGAGCACCACCGCTTCGACATTCTCACTGTGGCAGAGCTTTTCCATTTCGCTCCAGTTTTCGGGTGGCACCGCCAGCACCATCCGTTCCTGGGCTTCGCTGATCCAGATTTCGGTGTAGCTCAGCCCAGAATATTTGAGCGGTGCCCGCTCCAGGTGCACCACCGCACCCAGGTCAGCGCCCATTTCGCCCACGGCGCTCGAAAAGCCTCCAGCGCCGCAATCGGTCACTGCTCGATACAGATTGCGATCACGAGCCACCAGCAGCACATCGAGCAGCATTTTTTCGGTGATGGCATTGCCAATCTGCACCGCGCCGCCGGAAACTTTGTCCGATTGATCGGTCAGTTCCGCTGAAGAAAAAGTAGCACCGTGAATACCATCGCGACCAGTACGCCCACCTATCGCCACAATCAGGTCGCCCGGCTTGGCCGCTTTGCTCTCCATACCAACCGGTATCAGCCCAATGGTGCCGCAGAAAACAAGCGGGTTGCCCAGGTACCGTTCATCGAAATGCACTGCACCATTGACGGTGGCAATGCCCATGCGGTTGCCATAATCGCGCACGCCGCTCACCACCCCCTGCATGACCTGCCGCGGAGGCAACACACCCGGCGGCAACTTCTCATCAGGATAATCAGGTGGGGCGAAGCAGAACACATCAGTGTTCGCTACCGGCTTGCCACCCAGGCCCGTGCCAAGCACATCGCGAATCACGCCACCAATGCCTGTGCTCGCGCCGCCGTACGGCTCAATGGCCGACGGGCGGTTGTGCGTTTCCACCTTGATGCAGGCATGAAACTGTTCATGGAACTTCACGATACCGGCATTATCGACAAAGACGCTGACGCACCAATCGTTCCCCCCCAACTTGTGCCTTATTTCCTGCGTCGCGGCGAAGATGGTTTGCTTGAGCAGATTTTCATAACGCCGCGTGCTGCCATCGACTGCAGTAAAGACAATCCGCCCTTTCAACGTCTTGTGCGAACAATGCTCCGACCAGGTTTGGGCAATCGTTTCCAGTTCGATATCCGTCGGGTCGCGGTCCAACGACTGAAAATGCTGTTGAACCGTCTGCATTTCTTCCAGCGTCAACGCCAGCTGGCCTTTGCGACTGACCTCGATGAGCTGGGCATCCGTCATCGTTCGCATGTGAATGCTGGTACGATGGAACGTGTATGATGAACCAGCAGCTTTCCACTGGCTTTCCGGCAATGGACCATAAATGCCTTGTTCGATAGCATCGTTGGCAACCCATGATTGTGCCTTCTTAGCCAGTGCCTGTTGTTCCGGTGAAAAGCGGAAACGCATACCCGAGCGCACCTGAACACGAGGCAGCCCCAACTGAGTAACCGCAAACTCCACGCTGGCAGCAGCAGGGTCCATCACGCCAGGCTTGGGCAACACGGTCAGCGTGCTGACGGCATGGCTTTTTGCAGGCGGGCTGATGATGGCGGATTCCACGGTCGTATCGGTCAACAGCCTGTCTGTTACTTTGCGAATGCCATCCTGATCGAGACCGCTTACCAGGAAGATGCGGCTGGAATAAATTTCACCCGGGTCTGTTCCGGTTTTCTCACGCAGCAGGCTGGCCAGTTGTCGTGCTGCTGAGTCATCCTCGCGAAGCCTGGAGGAAACTTCAACTTCCCAGAGCATGGTGAACCTTTCTTCCTTCATGGAACAATTGATTCAGTTCGCAGGCGTTTCCGTTTTCGAGCGCCTGTTGAAAGCGTGCCAGCCATTGCTGCAACTGGTTCACGCCCGTTTGCAGATGTTGCCTGTTGCTCATGACAATGGCAGTCCACATAGTCGGGTCGCCACCAGCCAACCGGGTCATGGAACGCAGGCCGGTGCCACTGTAGGGCATGTGTTCTTCAGTGATGATGCCCGCCAGGGCAAAGGAGGCAATGTGAGGCAGGTGGCTGGTCATAGCCATGATGGCATCGTGTTCGACAGCGTTGATCTCGACCACCTTGCTGCCCAGGTTTTGCCACAAATCAGTCAGGAGTTTGAGAGTCGAGCTGCTGGAAAAATCGGTTGGTGTCAGAAACATCAGCCTGTTTTGAAATAGTGATGATGATGCATGTTCCGGTCCGCTTTTTTCTGATCCCGCCAAAGGATGTCCACCAACAAATCGCTTGGCATACGTCCAGGAACGATCAATCGCAGCAACAATGTCTGCCTTGGTGCTACCAACATCACTTACTACCAGTTTGGGAAACCGCTCAAGCAATGTGATGGCAAGAGGAACTACCGAATCGACCGGCGTGCACACAATAGCCAGCGTGGCTTGTTCAAGAGTTTGAGGGAACTCCAGGTAGCCTTCATCAATCATGCCTCGCTGCTGGGCTATAGTCAGCGATTCACAACTTCGTGAGATGCCGATAATCCTGTGTGCCAGTTTGCGTTCTTTCACCGCAAGAGCGAGCGAACCGCCCAGTAGACCCACCCCCACAATTGCCAGCGTATCCATCATCTTGTTGATGTATGACCTCACCCGCCTGCTGGCGAATGGTTGTTCAACTCGCGCGCGCCACATGCCTTCAGCAGGCACTGCTCATGAAGGAAAGTCATTTGGTACAATCGAACACGCAGCATGATTCGTCATAGTTGATGAACCATACAAGGAGCTTGATATGAAACGTCTGTTCTGTCTTGCCGCGGTCCTGGTCTGTTTACGCTGGTGTACGCTGCAGGCTGGTGAAGCCAACACGCCTGTCAAGGAAGTCAAAAGTCGGGTCGCGCATGTTACGGTGTATACCGCCAGCGCCCTGATCAGCCGCGATGTTGATGTTCCCGAAGGCACCGGCCTGATGGAACTGGTCGTCAATCCGCTGCCTCCCCAGGTGGTCGATGGCACACTCTATTCCGAAGGTAACGATGGCGTTCGCATTCTCACTACACGCTACCGCACCCGTGCCATCGAGCAGGATGTACGTGAAGAAGTCAAAAAACTGAACGAAGAGCGCAAGAAGCTGGCGATAAGCAAGCAGGAAATGGAAGCCAAGCAGAAGGTGTTGACGGATAACCTCGCACTGCTGGTCAAGCTGGAAGGCTTCACCGGCGCGACCATGCAGCATCTCACTGAAAAAGGTTTGCTGAGCGCCGATCAGACCATATCCCTTTCCAAGTACATCATGGAAACCCGTGCCACCAAGTCGGATGAACTTGCCAAGCTCAGGCAAATGATCCAGGTCAACCAGGAAGCAGATCAATTCCTTGCCCGCAAACTGAGCGAAGTAGCTGGAGGCACCAACCGCACCGAACGCGATGCGGTCATCACCATCAACAAGGCCAACCAGGCACCTGCCAGAATCCGTCTCAACTATTTAGTCAGCCAGGCAAGCTGGTCTCCGCAATACAAATTCCGGGCAGGCAAGGAAAAGGAAGCAGTGCAGGTGGAATATCTGGCAGCTATCCGTCAGCAATCGGGTGAAGAATGGTCTAATGTCACGATCACCCTTTCCACCGCGCAGCCTATGCTCAATGCTGCCCCGCCAGAACTTCGTGCATTGGCCATGAATGTTGTCCCCATGCCAGGGCAGGGTGGTGGCAAGGGCAATGTTACCATCGCTGGCAATCAACTTTCTTTCGGTCAGCAAGGCCAGGCACAGGCGCCAGAACCTCAATCAGCCAACAACACTCCCCAGGAAAAACTCAGCAGTGCTCGCGACAACCGTTACCGTGCACAGCTTGAAGTCAACAAAAAGAATTTCCAGGCGGCCAACACCTTGTGGAACGAAGCAGCTGCTGCAGAGCAAAGCCTGCAACTCTTGACCACCAAGGAAGAAGAAATGCAGGTAGCTGTCAACGATGCATTCGGCGGAGCCTCCGAAGGTCCCACTGTTACCTACAAGCTGCCCAGCGGCATCTCCATCCCCAGCCGACATGATGAACAGGTAGTAGAGGTGGCCAAGCTCACCTTATCACCAGACTACTACTACAAGGCAATTCCCGTGCTCACCAAACATGTCTATCGCCTGGCGAATCTCACCAACAAGAGCGAAATGGTTCTGCTTCCCGGCGAAGCTACCATGTATCAAGGCACCGACTTCGTAGGTCGCACCCAGTTGAACCTCGTCGCGATCGGCGAACGATTTACCGTTGGCTTTGGTGTTGATCCACAACTGCAGGTCAATCGCAAGCTGGTCGACAAGATTCGCAAGATGAAAGGTGCCAACCAGGAATTGCAGTACGATTACCGCATCCTGATCAGCAGCTACAAGACTGAACCAGTCAGTGTGCAGGTCTGGGATCGTCTGCCTCAATCAGAAACCGAAGCAATCAACATCAATGTCACGAAGACCAGCCCGGACATCTGCAAGGATACGCTGTACGAGCGGGAAGAACGTTCCAAAAATCTGCTCCGCTGGGATGTAACGGTTGCCCCCAACACCTTTGGCGAAAAGGCGATGGCGATTACCTATCAGTTCAAGATGGAACTCGACCGCCAGTTGCAGGTGGGAGCGCTGACCAAGTAGAGTATTCAATTCCTCCCCTCTCCCCCTCGGGGAGAGGGGCTGAGGGTGAGGGGTTTCTTATTACGGCGCAGCCCTTCAAATTACTTTGCGTCTATTTTATGACGCCAGTTTGAATTTCTCGTTTTCTTCTGTTCCACCCACCGATTGAATCAGTTGTGCACCACGGATTTTATCAAACACTTCGAGGACCAGCGTGTTCATGTCAGTAACTCGTGGCATTTCGCGATCAGCTAACACTGCATCGCAGACCTGTCTGCGCGTGAACGATTTCTTGTCGAACAATTCAAAGTAAGCCAGGATGATCTCCTGAATGCGATGCCGATCTGCGTCAGTTGCAGTGTGCAATGTATTCTCCTGAACGTATGTAGACATCGTATGATATTACTGGAGATTAATGAATATTCTCTTGAATTAACAATGGAATAAGAACCTGGTGAATAGGTTAAAGATCAAGGTAATCAGGCTCAAAATGAGATGATGGTATTGCATCCATAAGAAAATTTGAAACGTCCCAACGTGTCATCTATTCATGACACGTTGGAAACGAGTCCCACAGCCTATTCCTTCGCAAACTCTTTCAGTACATCCTGCAATTTCTGGTTAAACTCCTTGGGCTTTTCCAGCATGGGGTAGTGCCCCACTTCGGGGATGGTGACTGCGTTGTAGTCAGCATATTTCTTGTTAATGTCAACCGCAGTGGGAGTGTGCAACTGGAAACCTCCTGCAGAATTGATACAGCGGACGGGTACCTTGGCTTCTTTCAGCAGAGTCTTGGGATCCTGGCTCATCAGATTTTTCATCAGGCTGGCAGCCATCTTCTGATCCTGTGCCAAAGCTCGTGTAGTAATCCATTGCTTCAATTCCGCATCAGCATTGGCGGTCAGCATACTGCCAATGGCGTTCTTGAGCGTTCCGCCGAAATCGGTTTCAAACTGTTTGGTGAAGTGTTCAACAATTTCCTTGGGCATCTGGAACTCGACATTCTGCAGGGTATCCACGCCGATTACCGCAACCACTTTGCCAGGCATACGCTTGGCAGCAGCCAGCGATACCGGGCCGCCCATGGAGTGGCCAATCAGGATCACGCGCTTGAGGCCCAGTTGCTTGACCACTGCTTCCACATCGCCAGCCAGGCTGTCGATAGTCCAGTCAGTACGGTTCTTGCCTGATTCGCCATGCCCGGCCTGGTCAATAGTGACAATCTGATATTGTGGTGCAAACTCCTTGACCTGGTGCTTCCAGTATTCATGGTCGCCACACCAGCCATGCAGGAACAACAGCGTGGTTTCGCCTTTACCGGTGACTTCGCAGTAGATATTGACGCCATCAGCAGCCTGTACCGACTTTTTGACCGGCGCATCATCCGCACTGATCGCTGTAGCATGGCTCATCAAGCCTGCCAGCAATAACCATAGCGTGTATTTTGCGTACATGGTTGAACCTCGTGGGAAATGGAGTTGTGGAGATTGTAAGTGGAAGATGGTCGGTTGGCCTCTTTGAAACGTCCGATGTTGTGGAATGATCTCCGAATGTTCTCCTGACCATTCCATATTGCTCATTCCTCACAAAACTAATGGCAATGATTGCGGCAGCAATTAGAATGTGTTTCATTCCAAATTCTCAACGAGATAAGCAGCCATGCTATTTTACTCGATGATTACTCTTGCATGCATCTCAATTACGCCGTACACGGGTGAATCGGTTACGTTTTCCAAAGATGATGCGGGACGATTGCCTGCTGGCTGGGAAGCATCACAGACGGGGGAAGGCAAAGGGAGTATCTGGAAGGTGAGTGCCGATACCAGCGCGCCATCGGGTTCGGGGTTTGCCCTGGCTCAGACCGCTAAAGCGCCAAATGCCTGTTACAACATTGCAACGCTGCAGCAGAGTTCGTTTCGGGATGGAGTCATTTCTGTCCAGTTGAAATGCATTGCAGGCGAACTCGATCAAGGTGGCGGACTGGTTTGGCGGTATCAGGATGCAAACAATTACTACATCTGCCGATTCAATCCACTGGAAGACAACTACCGGGTTTACAAGGTGATCAACGGCAAACGCGTGCAGTTGGCCACCAAAGAGGAATTGACGCCACCCAAGGGTAAATGGCACACGGTTTCTGTGAAACATGCAGGGAACAAAATCGAATGCAGTCTGGATGGTAAGGCACTGCTGACTGCAGAAGATGCTTCCATTACCATGCCGGGTCGTGTGGGCCTCTGGACCAAAGCCGATGCCCAGACGCATTTTGATCAGCTGAAAGTGGAACAACTCAAGCCTTAATTCGATGAGCAGCAACTACAGGAGTATGAGAATGAAATATCGCGTTTCGCGTGGTTTTACACTCGTTGAACTTCTGGTGGTGATTGCCATCATCTCGTTGCTGCTGGCCTTGCTGTTGCCAGCCATTCAGCGTGTACGCGAAGCATCCAATCGCATGCAGTGTGCCAACAATCTGAAGCAACTGGGACTTGCGTTTCATCAATATGTCAACGATTACGGTGCATTGCCTCCCCGTCGGCAAACCGTGACCCCGTTTCAAGGGTGGGGGCCACTTCTTCTGACGTATCTCGAGCAAACGGCCATTTCCCGCGATTATGATACCAAGAAGAACTTCTACGATCCCGTCAATCAACCTTACATCAAGTTGCCTCTTGCGATTTTCGCCTGCCCCACGGCTGAGTATGGCCGGAAAATTAACATCATTGATCAGATGAATATGCCCACCGGCGCAGAGGGGGCTGCGGGCGATTATTTCGCTGCCAACAGTGTCGATGCCTACTGGTGGCCTGAGCCACGCCGTTCAGCGGCAGCCAACACGATGGAATGCCCTGCGATGCGAGACAATAGCCGTCGCAAGTTTGCAGCGATCCGCGATGGCATCACCCATACCTTGCTTTTGGCAGAGTTTGCTGGTCGGCCCGATCATTGGATCATGCGGCAGAAGCAACCCACGAATGCCAACCTGCAATGGGCCAACTGGTGGGGGCCTTGGGCATCGTATCAGTCATCCATCTTCCGCACCTGGAGTGCCGATGGCAAAACTCCAGGCGGGCCAGGCACTATCAACTGCAACAACAACTGGGGCATTTATGCGTTTCATCCTGCTGGGGCAAACGTGCTCTTCTGCGATGGTGGCGTCAGGTTTTTGCCAGTGGGGCTGGATCGCGAAGTCTTCGCAGGCATTGTCACTCGCGACGGCGGCGAAGTCATTGATGAAACAAGCTATTAATTGCAGGAGTCGGTAATGGTTTTGTTAATTATTGCAATGACTTTCGCTTCGATGCAGGATAGCGCTCAGCAGCCTCATCGTGAAACAAGCATTGCTTTCCTTAAAACCCAACAACATGCATGTGGGGCATTCTCCGTCAAGAACCCGGTTGTCGATCCAACGGCTTTGCCTTCTATTCGTGCAACGCGCACCGCCATTAAGGCATTTGCTCTCAATGGCTCTACGGTGCCGCATCCGGAAAAGATATTGCAGTTCCTCAAAGACTGTCACTCTCCCAAAACAGGGGGCTTCTCGGATCGCCCGGGGATTGAACCTGATCCAGTCAGCACCTCTGTAGCCTTGATGATCCTGAAGGAACTCAACCAGCCGGTTGAGCCATATCTCAAGTCGGGGATGGCCTTCATGGATGCCCACACGAAGAACTTTGAAGAAATTCGCATGGTGGCTCCATCGCTGGAACAGTTGCAGCAATGGTCCACCATGGCGGAACGCTGGGGACAGATCATCGAGGAAGTTCGTAACGCGGATGGCACCTATGGCAAAGGGCCTGGGATGACACGCATGACCGCGCTTCGCATCGTCGCCCGGCAGAGGCTTGGTTTGCCTACGCCACGCAAAGACGACATCCTTGCGATGATTCGACCAGGGCAACGTGTTGATGGCGGCTTTGGCGGCGATCAAGGCGACACGTCTGACCTGGAATCGTGTTACAGGATCGTGCGATTGTTTTCGCGATTGGAAGCGCAGCCCGACAGGCCAACCGAGCTACGAGCATTCATTGAAAAATGCCACCACGCCAGTGGTGGATACGGCGTGAAGCCAGGCGATCCGCCCACTTTGCACGGAACCTATTATGCAGCCGTTGTCACATCGTGGCTGAATGGCGGGAAGTAAGTCGCTAGATAGATGGTGCGTTTTGCTTGAAACCGCGAGAATACCAATGCCAAGAAGCCTTAGCGCGGCGACGGCATCCTACGATGCAACCGAGGCAGAGAACCCACAAAGGGATAGCGATTGCATCGCCTATCCTGTAAACTAACCTTTCCCACCGCACGTTCTCCTGCCGAGAGTTTATCCATGAAGTGGTTGTCGCTGGCTGGTTGTCTCGCCGTTTTGTGTGCCTGTCTTTTCTCTCCGTCGCCTGAAACTACCAGTGTAGCCTTATCGCAGGATACTGCACCGGTTCAGTTCGAATTGAAGCCCGGCGATCATATCTGCTTCATCGGTAACAATACCGCAGACCGGATGCAGCATATGGGTTGGCTGGAAACTCTCCTGCACAGCCGGTACCCGGAACATCAACTGATCGTGCGTAACCTGGGTTTTGCGGGAGATACACTGACTACTCGTTTGCGATCAGCGAGTTTCGGCACGCCTGATGAATGGCTCACGAAATGTAAAGCCGACGTGGTCTTTGCGTTCTTCGGCTACAACGAATCGTTTGCGGGCAAGGATGGACTTGCGGCATTCAAATCGGAACTCGATACGTTCATCACCCACACGCTCAGCCAGAAGTACAACGGCAAATCGTCGCCCCGGCTGGTGCTCTTCTCGCCACTGGCCCATGAAAACCTCAACTCGCCGAACCTGCCTGATGGCAAAGCCAATAATGAGCGATTGAAACTCTACACCGAAGCGATGCAGCAGGCCGCCGCCCGCCATCGCATTACTTTCGTCGATTTGTTCACCAGCAGTCAGACGGAGTATGGCCACAAGAAACTGCCACTGACCATCAATGGCATTCATCTGAATGAGCATGGTGACAAGGTGATGGCAGAGTCGATTGAAAAGTCTCTCTTAGCCAGCTCGATCACCCATGAAACGGAATACCTGGAGAAGCTGCGAACCGCCATCAACGACAAGAATTTCTACTGGTTCCAGCGTTACCGCACTACCGATGGCTATTCGATTTATGGCGGGCGGGCTGATCTGAAGTTCGTCAACGACCAGACTAACCGCGAGGTGGCTCAGCGGGAAATGGAAGTGCTCGATGTGATGACCGCCAACCGCGACAAGCATGTCTGGAGCGTGGCACAGAACAAGCCTGCCAAGGTGGATGACAGCAACCTGCCCGCGTTTATTCCGGTCATCAGCAACAAGCCGGGCAAAGGCCCCAACGGGCAGCACCTGTTCCTCAGCGGCGAGGAAGCCATCCAAAGCATGAAGATTGCCAAGGGCTTTAAGGTCAATCTCTTTGCAGATGAGAAAATGTTCCCGGAACTGATCAACCCGGTGCAGATGCAGTTCGATACCAAAGGCCGGCTGTGGGTTGCCACTTGGCAGACGTATCCGCACTGGAAGCCAACCGAGGCGATGAATGACACGCTGCTCATTCTGGAAGATACCGATGGCGATGGCAAAGCGGATAAACGCACTGTCTTCGCGGGCGATCTGCACAACCCCACCGGCTTCGAGTTCTACAACGGCGGCGTGATGGTCGCTCAGGCCCCGAACGTCGTTTTCCTGAAAGATACCAACGGCGATGACAAATATAATTCCAAGGAAATTGTCCTGAGCGGTATCGACTCAGCAGATACGCATCACACCGCCAACAGCTTTGTGTTCGGCCCCGATGGCGCCCTCTATTTCCAGGAAGGCACCTTCCATCATACTTCGGTTGAAACACCTTACACAGCTCCGGTGCGCTGTGCCAATGCGGGTGTGTTCCGTTACGAACCCCGCACGCAGAAGTTTGAGACCTACATATCGTACGGCTTCGCTAACCCGCATGGCCACGTCTTCGATAAATGGGGGCGGGACATCGTCGTCGATGGCACCGGTTCCAATCCGTACCATGCGGCCCTCTTCAGTGGCTACATGGAATATCCGAACAAGCACCGCCAGCCTCCACAGGTTTATCAGCAGTGGACGCGGCCTTGCTCCGGCATGGAGATTCTCAGCAGCAAACACTTTCCCGATGAGCTGCAAGGCAACCTGCTGGTGCTGAATGTCATTGGCTACCAGGGCATCCTGATGTACAAGCTGCGGGATAAGGGCGCCAGCATTGAGGGGATTGAAGATACCAGGCTACTGTCGTCAAGCGATCCGAACTTCCGGCCAGCCGACATTAAGATGGGACCCGATGGCGCGATCTATTTCTGCGACTGGCACAATCCCATCATCGGCCACATGCAGCATAATCTGCGCGACCCCAATCGCGACCGCACGCATGGTCGCGTGTACCGGGTGACGTATGAAGGCAGGCCGTTGTCGGAGAAAGTGAGTGTTGCCGGTGAGCCGATTGAAAAACTGCTCCAACTACTGACCCATCCGGAAGAGCGGGTGAGGTACCGGACCCGCGTGGAACTGTCTTCACGCAAGACAGATGAAGTGTTGAAAGCCGCTACCGCGTGGCTCGATGCACTGTTCCAGAAGCCTGGCGACCATGCTCAGGAAGAACTCGAAATCCTCTGGCTGTTCCAGCAGCATAACACGGTGTTTTCGCAACTGGTGCATCGGCTGATGAAGTCGCAGCATGGGCATGTGCGCGCCGGTGCGGTGCGAGTTCTCTGTTATTGGCGCGACAGGTATCCGGCCAATTATGATGAAGTACCTGGCAAGCCGCCTGAAAAGAACGGGCAGTCAAACTCCAAAACAAATTCAAAAAGAATTGACCCGCAAGTTGCGAAGAAAGAGCTGGAAGAGTTCAACGAAAAGATTAAAACCATGGAACGTCAAAATGCCAAAATAAATGACTCAACCCCGAATCGCTCTGACCTCGTCTACCGTGGCCCCGAATTCGAGTGGCCTGTCAGTACGTTGACCGCGTTGCATAGTCTGTGCAGCGATCCTGATCCGCGGGTACGCCTGGAAGTGGCACGTGCTGCCAGCTTTCTGACCGATCCCGAAGCAGTCGAAATTCCGCTCCTCATTCAGCAGCAGCCGATGGATCAGTATTTGACGTTTGTGTGCCAGGAAACCATGCGGACTCTGGAGCCAATCTGGAAACGGCATCTGGCATTGGGGAAGCCTTTCAAGATGCGAACGCACATCGGCAACCGCTTCCTCGTCCGCAACATGAACAACACGCTGCTTCTGAAGATGGAACGCAATGCTGATGTGTGCCGGGAACTGCTGACGCGGCCTGGCATTCAGGATGACTATCGTTTGGATGCCTTGCGTAATCTCACCCGCATGTTCCATCGTTCACCTGCGGCGCTTTTGGTAGAAACTTTGACACAACTCGACCAGGAGAAGAACCTGAGCGATACCAGCATTTTCTTCGACCTGGTTCGCCTGCTGGCGGGCCGCAAGGCGGATGAACTGAAGGAAATCCGGCCGCAGCTCATGCAACTGGCTCTGACCGCTCGTCAGCCTGTCATCCGCCAAGTGGGTTATGTTGCCCTTATGACGGTGGATGGGCATGTGCATTCCGCCTGGAAGTTAGTGGCTGATGCCAAAGACCGCGTGTCGGCTGAGATTGATCTGGCGACTGCTACCAGTTTGCTCAGCGATGGCAGCTTACGGGAAGAAGCCTACAACGAGTTGATGGATGTACTGAACAAATCGGGCACCTCCACCAAGCTGGCTCCGCCAGCCGGCCGTTTCGTTCGCATTGAAATCCCAGGCAAGAACAAAACCCTGACGCTTGCTGAAGTGGAAGTCACCTCGCAAGGCAAGAATATTGCCCGCACCGGCAAGGCCACGCAAAGTGCCACGGCACACGGCGGAGCAGCTTCGCGTGCCATCGATGGCAACACCTCAGGCCGCTATGCCGATGGCGGGCAGACGCACACACCCGAAAATGGCAGCAACCCCTGGTGGGAACTCGACCTCGGGTCGGAACAGCCCATTGAGAGCATTATCATCTACAACCGTACCGAGGACAAATTCTACCGCAGGTTGGATGGCTACACTATTACGGTGCTGAATGATCAGAAGCAGCCAGTCTGGCAGAAGACGGCACAGCCCGGACCAGAGAAGATGGTCACTCACACCATTGCTCCACACGATCCACAGGCACAGCTTCGGGGCGCGGTCATGCTGGCTCTCACCACAGTGCGTGGTCACGAGAAGAAGACGTTTGAAACACTCGCCAAACGGCTGCTGCAAAGCCCTGCTGATCAATCCGCAGCCATGCAGGCAATATTGCGCTTGCCAAAGAACACCTGGCCGGTGGATCAGGCAAAGCCACTGCTGGAACAGACGCTCAAGATTCTTAAAGCCATTCCCGTCAATCAGCGAACCGGAACGAGTGGCAGCCTGGCCATGGAACTGGCCGATTCACTGACAACGCTGTTGCCTGCAGACCAAACCCGACCTTTCCGTAAGGAACTCTTGGACTTGGGCGTGCGTGTCATCCGTATCGGCACATTGCTCGAACGCATGTCGTACGACAAGGACGTGATTGTAGTGCAATCCGGCAAGCCGGTCGAATTCATTTTTGAAAACACCGACATGATGCCCCATAACCTGGTCATCAGCGAACCGGGGACACTGGAGACCATTGGTGAAGCAGCGGAGGCAATGGCCACTTCGCCCGAAGCCGCCAACAGGCAGTTCGTTCCGCCTTCCGACAAGATTCTGCTGGCCAGCAAACTGTTGCAGCCACGCGAATCCCAGCGGCTGAGTTTCACTGCACCCAAAGCGCCCGGCGTGTATCCCATTGTCTGCACCTACCCCGGCCACTGGCGCAGGATGTATGCAGCACTCTATGTGGTGAACGATCTGGAAGGATACCAGACCGGGCCTGATGCCTATCTTGCAGCACATCCGATTACCATCAAGGATGCCATGTTGAAGGATCGTCGGCCTCGCACGGAATGGAAGTATGCCGACCTGGAACCACTGCTGGTCGATTTGAAAGGGGGACGCTCTTTCAGTAACGGCAAGCAGATGTTCAAGGTAGCGACCTGCCAGGCGTGCCATCGGCTTGAAAACGTGGGCAACAACTTTGCTCCTGATCTGTTCCAGCTTGATCCCAAGTGGAAACCAGCCGACGTGCTCAGAAATATCGTAGAGCCTTCGCATCAGATCAATGAAAAATATCAGACTTGGACGTTTGCTACCATCGATGGCAAAACCATCACCGCCATCGTGCTGGAGGAAACGCCTGAGAGTTACAAGATCATTGAAAACCCGCTGGTCAAGGCGGAGCCGATGATCTTGAAAAAGAGTGATGTGGAGCAGAAGCAGAAGTCAAATGTTTCCACCATGCCCAAGGGCTTGCTCGATACGCTATCTCGCGATGAGATTCTCGACCTGCTGGCTTATCTACTCTCCCAAGGCAAACCGGATAATGAGATGTTTAAGGGTGAGGGGCATAAGCATTAGGATTTACAGATGCCTCCCGAGAACCACACTAAAAAGATCGTGATTGCCGGTGGCAGCGGGTTTCTGGGCATTTCGCTTGCCACCTGGCTGACACGGGCTGGTTACTCCGTTGTTATCCTGTCGCGTAAGCCCCCAACACTTTCAGGCAAGTGGCAGCATGTTGCATGGGATGCTCGAACGACGGGTGACTGGTGCGGGGAGCTTTCTGGTGCAGCGGGGCTGGTGAATCTCGCTGGTCGGAGTGTGAACTGCATTAAGACACCCGATCATCAGGATGAAATCCTTCGATCCCGTGTTGAATCAACCCGCGTGCTGGGACATGCTTTGCGGAACATTCAACAGGCGCCACCCGTCTGGGTGCAGATGAGTACAGCACATATCTATGGCGACCCGCCTGAACTGGTCTGCACGGAAAGCTCGCCAACTGGTTATGGCCTGGCTCCCTACGTGGGGAAAGCATGGGAGGAAGAGTTCCAGCAGAGCTTGTTGCCACAGCAGCGTGGCGTCGTATTGCGAACAGGCTTTGTGCTGGGCCGCGATCTGGGCGCTGGCGGTGGTGCCTTTACAATGTTTCGCAACCTGGCACGATTCGGTCTGGGCGGTACAGTGGGTTCAGGCAGGCAGGGCATGAGCTGGATTCATGAAACGGACATGAACCGGATTTTTGAGCAAGCACTGATCAACTACAGCATGAAGGGCATGTACGTTGCCTCGTCGCCTCACCCGGTATCGCAAAAAGAGTTCATGCGCTACTTGCGGAAAGCGATGGGTATGCCCATCGGCCTACCTGCATTCTCGTGGATGGTCCGCTTCGGCGCCAAGTGGATTCTGCGAACCGACCCGGAACTGGCACTTTATGGCAGGTATGTCATCCCCCAACGACTGATCGATGAAGGTTTCACGTTTCAGTATGCCAAACTCCCCGATGCGTTTCAGGAACTGGTGGGATGAGCGGTTCGAAGGACACGTTTTTAAGGTATATCGAAAACCACAAATCCAACTGTTACCAACAGTGATAAACTGGTGATTTTGCAAAATTCTTCATGCATTCAGTCAAGCGATTTATTAAACTCCATAACCGCATCCGATTTCATCAGCAAATGATCATTAGATGCGTAGACACCCATTCTCTTCAACAGGAAACTGTGCCCATGAACTCTGCCAAAACTAACTTTCGTCCCTGGATATTCGCCACGATCCTGACTGGTACTTTCATTGCGATCATCATCTGGAACTCTCCAGCCATTGGTCATGGTCTGCAGAAAGATGCAACCACCTCTCACCGATATACGATCAACCATACTGAAGGCACCAACCTGATTGTCACTGATAATCAGACCAATACGGTGTATTTCTACACGATTGAACCTGATGGCAAACCAGGCGATGACCTTATCCTGCGTGGCTCAGCAGATCTGACCCAGGTTGGCAAACCAGTGATCAAGCCCACGCTGATTAACCCGCGAAAATAATGAAGAGTATACAATCTGGAATCCTACCTTTAGATAGATAGAAGAGGGAAAAGCCATGTCTCACAGAGCTACTTCTGTATCTGTCCTGATTCTGGCGTTGGCCTTTGGAGGATCGCTGCAGGCACAGCAGCGTGTTGCTAAAAGCGGTCTCAATCCTCTTACGGGCAAAGCCTCTCCGGTCCAGGCAACCTACAACCCCTACACCGGTGGGCAACATGCAATGGGAGCACAGCGGAATCCCCTTACCGGTGCAGCTGTGGCCATGGGCGCCGATCAAACCGTCAATACTGTTAAGCCGATGATGCCGAGCAAGCCCGGCGCGGGTAATCGCAATCCCTTGACTGGCGCTCCCGCGGCACCTGTCGCACAACGCAACCCGCTTACAGGCGGAGTACATTACAACCACTCATCGCTGGGTGTGTACTAAAGGCTGATTGGTATCAGAAAAATCAAATGGCACGATATAATCGTGCCTCATCGTTTCGTGGGACACGTTTTTAACGTGTCATTTTTGATGATACGCCGAACGGCTGCGTAACCAAACGGCACGATACAATCGTGCCCCACGGCTGCATCAGCCTTTCACAAACACGCCTTTGACGCGGGGCCATTCGACGTAGATCAGGAAGATTTCCAGCAGCAACGCGATGGTGCCGGGCGGGT
The DNA here is from genome assembly GCA_016795155.1 of Planctomycetia bacterium. NCBI lineage: Bacteria > Pseudomonadati > Planctomycetota > Planctomycetia > Planctomycetia bacterium. Next base: position 138,399 of record JAEUIE010000050.1, read on the forward strand.
TGAATTGTGGCCAGACGAGTGTGGTGAAGAGTAGGATATTCACCGTGATGGGAATAAGAATAGCGAGGCCCAGTGGCGTGAACCGGCCAGTAAGGACGAGGATGCCGCCGGTGACTTCGAGGAATTTCACCACATCCATGTAGCGGGTGCGGAACAGGATATCGGCAAACACGCCAGGATCGCCTTCGGGCATCGGCGGGATGGGAATAAACTTCAGCCAGTGATTGGAACCGAGCACCGCAAAGATCAGGAACAGCAGAATACGGGCAATCCAACTAAGAATCTTCATGAAGACCACTCCGGTTTAGGGGTTGAAAAAACAATGCGTTCCTGAGAAATCGGATGCAGGAAGCTGATTGACCAGGCGTGCAGGCACATGGGCGGGGCATCGGTATCTACGGTCTGCTTCTGCCCAACCTGGCGGCCAGCGAGGTAAGTGGGGTCGCCAACGATGGAATAACCCAGGTGCCAGAGGTGCAGCCTGATCTGGTGCGTGCGACCGGTGTGCGGTTTGACCTGCAGCAGCGTGGTGCCATCGCCGAACCGTTTCAGCACTGCAAATTCGGTGAACGCACTGACACCATCCTGATCGACAAAGCGAATGCCAGCCCAGCCTGCTTCATCACTGATCTGCTTGCTGCAACTGAATTGATCTTCTGCAGGATTGCCGTAAATGCGAGTCAAGTAGACTTTTTCCACTTTGCCAAATTCGAACTGTGGCTGAATGAGCCTGGCCCAACGCCTGCTTCGGGAAAAAACACATACGCCGGTGGTGTTGGCATCGAGCCGATGAGCGGGCCGCAGTTTTTCCGGAGCATAGGTCAAGTTGAGCAGGTGTTCTAGCGTGTTGCGGTGATATCGGCCGCTGGCATGCATGGGGAGCGGAGCGGGCTTGTTGACCACTACAAACCCATCATCTTCATGCAGAATCTGGATGTCTGCATTCACATCAGGCTCGCTGTATTCAGGGAACAGTCGATAGTATCGCTCGCCGGCATGCACCAGACGATCAGGCGTTACTGGTTCGAGTTCAGGCCCCAGCATCTGCCGCTGGGCGAACACTTCCGTCCAGGCATCGGCAGGAACCTCGGCAAAGAAGGATCGCAGCACATCCATCAGCGGTTTGCCTTCGTGTTCGCCAGCAATGCGCAGCGGCCTTTTGTTTACCGCGGGCTTGCTGCCTGGAAGCGGATGGGAGACGGCATGCAGTTTCTTCATGCGACGGGCAATACGGTCGGCCTGCGCTTCCTCGCTGGTCTTGTAACAGTAAGGGCATGACTGTGGCGGCTGGTAGCGGGCATCTTCCTGATCTTCCGGACGCAGCGGCATCAGGCAGGCGTAACACTGGGTGACAGCGGTCTCACGCAGCGCCGGATCAACGCCGACACGCTGATCGAAGACGAAACATTCGCCATCGTAATGTGCCGGGCCGCATTCTTCGAAATATTTGAGTATGCCGCCTTCAAGCTGGAAGATGTTCTTGAAGCCGGCCTTCTCCATGTAAGGCCCGGCTTTCTCACAGCGGATGCCGCCGGTGCAGAACATGACAATGGGCTGATCCTTCATGGTTTCGGGCAGCCGATCGACCGCTTCGGGAAAGTTACGGAAGTGATCCAGCCCCAGGGTCTGCGCGTTTTGGAATGTGCCGAGTTTGACTTCATAGTCGTTGCGGGTATCGAGCAGGGTGATGGGTTTGCCTGCATCGAGCCAGGCTTTGAGTTCGCGAGCGGGCAGCTTCTTCGACGTGTAATGGGCAGGCTGGATGCCTGGCACGCCAAACGCAATGATCTCTTTTTTCAGTTTCACGAGCATGCGGCTGAAGGGCTGATGGTCGTTGTAGCTGTACTTCGCCTGAAGTTTCTCGAGGCCGGGTATGCTTCGCAGTCGTTGCAGCAGTCGTTCAATCGACTCTCCGCTGCCAGCCACAAAGAGATTGATGCCTTCTTCGCTGAGGAGAATGGTGCCTTTCAGTTCCCAGTTTTTGCAGAGGCCGAGCAGTTCCTGTTTGAGGGACTTGACATGGCTCAGCTCCGCAAACTGGTAGGCCGCAATGTTGGTGATCTTGGTCATAAGGGTCATGATATGTGGGATGGCGGGACAATACAGTGGATGCAAATATTGCCATATAGCCCTCGACCCTTGAGGTCGGGGGCGGGTTCGTGCGGTGTAGATTAAGTGAGATGCTGCTGTACTACTGTCTCAGAAGTATAGTATTCGGAGGCTGTGGCACTTGACGCATACTGGCCTAAACTAGAACAATTAGCGTGCTCTTTCGGTAAAGTTCTATGGCCAAGTCAAAATCACAAAAGCAAATCGAACGCCTTGTTATGCACCACCGGCGTTGGATTCAAGAAACAGGCGAAGATGTGCGTCAGTATTCGGAAAAAACGATCAGCAATGGAATTCAAGAGAATTCCATCCATAGTTTTCGAGGAATTGCGAGTGGACTAAGAATGCTCGCAACGTACAAGGGCACCCATGGAGTTGTTTCAATAATTGATGGGAACCAATCAGGTTGGCAGCAGGTTCATCATTCATGTCTCCTTTATCTTTGGAGTTTCAAGATTGAAAATGCAATCTATAGGCGATTAGCGGACTCTGTTGGTTTGACACTCTTGGGAGCGCAAGTGGCATGTATGGCCTGCTACACCATTGTCTGTGGATCAGGTCATTGGCGTGATATCATGGCACATGTACTTACAGAATTGGCAGAGGATGCAAAAACAACAATGAAGGACTACTGGCAAGAACGTCGATTTGAGCCATTCGTGATACGTCTTAATGAAATCTTGAATGGTGAGACGCCGATTGTTAATAGAGATGAGGATTTCGGAGTCTTCACGGATATTCTTCTCCATTGGAATAATGAGCGATCGCTTTCTGAAGCTTTGGTTCGAGCTTGTGACTACCATTGCGAGAACATGGATGATACTGGTGATCGGGATCCCGAATTTGATCACGCTCCTTTTGATCTGATACCATGGGAAATTCTTGCTATTCAACAGGTACGGCAACATACCGGCCAGGTCGTACCAAGGTTCAGTCATGACTTAGCTTCTGCCGCAGTGATGCAAGTTCAATCACCAGGCCCTGTCCAGGACGAGTTTCTAACAGGAGTAGAGCAACTATTTCGCCAATACTTTTCAGGATAGAGAAATTGAGTAGCTAGTGATTTCTGCATCAGTGGCACTGAATGCAAAGTCGCAAGGAGGCATCATGGTTTTGATTGAATATCCCGCAGACTGATTATTTCACAGGCAGGATCAAATTCTTCGTAGCCATAAGTAAACCCTTCAAGAACATCAATTAATCCATGAGTGATGAATAGAACGAATCCCATTCCATGTTCCAGTCGAGTCACTTCAGCATGGACATTTCCAATTGTCCTATTCAAACTATCTGAAATGGATAAATGTTTGGGGACATCGAAATTCAAAAAGAATCCAACACCGGTCAACTCTCGCTCTCTAATTGTTGCATGTTCAAGTTGGTTGCGCAATTGTCTATTAACTTCTGAGTCTCCTCGCAGAATTTCCTGAAGAACACGATTTTCCAGGGGAGTTATAGTCAATTCGTTCATGGCCCGATGCCTCACTCTCATCAACCTTACCAGCGGCGTATTAACTCTTGCAGATCAGCAATATCTTGTTGACGTTGCTGAAAGACCAGGACGAGAAAGTCGCTTAACTTCTTTTCCAAGCTGTGCCATAAGGGCATTTCCATCGCCAAGGGTGGGCTGGTATCTTTTCCCAATTCAGCCATCAGCACCTTGCGTTTCACGCCGAGGGCTTTCACTCGTTCTTTGAGCGTAGGATGAGAGTGGTATAAACTCGATTCCTCTTTCCATGCTTTGGCGAAAGCATCGGCCCAATCGACAGCGCTCATGCTTTTCATGCGTTGCTGAAGCTCGCCGAAGACCTGCTCGCCTTTGCTGCGATGCATCGCCATCGAAGTGCCTATGGATTCAATACCAAGCCAGGGCACCCGGTGTAATATCTCGATAAGTACCAGGGCCTTAGCGGCTTCTTTAGCGCCGAGCAATTCTGCTGACTTTGCATCGGCTGCATACTCCTGCTCTCTGCTTGAGGCAAACAGCGCGAGCAACAGCAGTTGATGATATCCTCGGATGATCCAGGTTAGCGGATTGATCAGAAGCCAAGGCTGACGGACAAAAGTGTACTCGAGTTGGTTGATGCTTGGACCATACCGAACGAGTGAACGTGATTCCCTGGTATCGCCACCTGCGTAGTGGGCTAATTCATGGGCGATGATCGCTAGCAGACTGTGCTTCGGAATGCAGGCCAGTGCCAGCCCATCAATGCGAAGGACATTCTTCCCATCGTCATCCTCATAGACGCTTGCCACATCGCCGATGGTCAACTCATAGCGATCAGGCACCGGCAGGTCGTCTTTCTCGGCTAATGCTCTAACGTACTTCCCCATCGGCTCCAGTGCCATCACGTTAAGCGGCAAAACGTTCGGCTCGTCAAAATCCATGTTCTTGCGGAATATCATTCTCCAACCTGCCAGCATGGCAATGACAAACAGTATGAGAACCAGTGAAAACACAGGCAACAGGAGAACAATGGCAAGCATGCTCCCGCGAAAGACCCAAATGAGCCACGCACAGAAAGCGATACACAGTGCCAACACCAGCAACAGAAAGGGGATGTAGCACCAGAGCAACCAGCGAAAGAGTGTTCGAGCTGACATGCTCACCTCGAAGAATTGGCTTTCAGGAGAAGTATAGAATCAAAGCGGTTGAAGTTCGATGCGACTTGAAAAAGGGAGACCGGCGGTCGGGTCAGTGGCGAGGTCAGGAGACCTGGCCACTGATTGCGGAGACTGTGAAGTACTCTCACAACTGCTGACGCGGCTGGAAGCCGCGTCTACTTGAAGTTGGGCTAGGCGAATTGTTTGAACTCGTTATCGTGAGGTGTCTTATGGTGTGACAGGATTTAGCGATGTTGCATTGCTTTGCTCTTTTGATGTTTCTGTTGTTTGCTGCATCTGCATGGGCCGATGATCGCAAGGTGATACTCAGCGATGGTTTTCAGGAAGTGGCTCAGCCTGGCAAGTCGGTTGTTCGCGATGTGAACCTGTTTCGACATTACGAAGGCCTAAAGCATTTTGCTCAAGGTCGCATGCTCGAACACCGGGAACGCATTCCCGAAGCGCTGCAGGCATACAACCTGGCCACGCAGTTTGATGGCAAGGCAACCGATCTCATCCGCATGATGCTGCCTTTGTGTTTCAAGATGGAACAGACGGCAACGGCACTCAAGTTGATGCGGCGGTCGCTTGAAATTGATCCTACGCAGATTTATCTCTGGCTGAAGCTCGGCCAGGAATTGCACGATCTGCAGCGCTATCCCGAATCGCTACAGGCTGTTGAGCAGGCGATGCCGCATCTGGATGCCAACAGGAACCCAGCTTTCGCTGCTGATTTGCTGGTAGTCCAGGGATGTGATTACGATGCACTCAATCAGTATGACAAGGCAGCAGAAGCGTTCACGCAGGCACTCAAGATTGTGCAGGATCGCAATCGATATCTGGAAGACCCTTATTCCCCACCACTGGAAGAGTTGCCTCGCGAAGAAGCAAGGCTGCTCGAACGCCTGGCCCGATCTGCCATGAAGGCCAGGCAGTATGACGTGGCACTCGACGCTTGCAAGAAGTCGCATGCGGTTTACGATCAAGGTAACGACAGGCTGGAACTCAACTTGGCAGAGGTTTACCTGGCGAGCGGCAAGCCCGAAGCGGCTACGGTGCATCTCATGAAAGCTGTTCGCAATAATCCTCTTTCCGATGAGCCATTCCGCTTGCTGGTCAAGGCGTACGAACAATCAGGCCGTGCTGCTGAGGTCGTTCCATTTCTGGAACAGTTGCTGGCAACTTCGCCCAAGAACACGGCACTCAACCTGGTGCTGGCTGAACAGTTAACGGAAACACAACAGTTTCCACAGGCTGAACGGCTGTATCGCGAAATTTTCACCATCGAGCAGGCGGCGTTTCCAGATGCCGTTCAAGGCTATTTCAAGCTGCTGGTGTGTCAGGGTAAAGTGGCAGAAGCCATGACGGAGTTTGATCAGATGATGTCTCAGCCCTCGCGTGCTCGTTGGGCACGCGTGGCAGTTATCGCTCTGCTGAAAGACCCAGCTGTTTTCAAATCGATCAGTTCCGTTGCTGATCCTGCCAACATATCTTCTTCGACTCTGCTCATGCTTATCAGGCTCAGTTTGCAATTGGAAATGTTCGAACAGGCAGAAGCATTAGCCAAACAATACGTACTCAGCGTGACCAAGCCGCAGGAAGCATTTCTGTTGCTGATCAAATCGCAACTGGAACAGAAGAAATATGATAAAGCGCTGCTGACCTGCCAGGCTGCTATCAATCATCCGGCAATTACGCAGCCTCTGGTGTTCCATCTCGAATCGGCCAAGGCCCAGGCGCAACTCAAGCAACCTGAGGCAGCATTGCAATCGCTGAAAGCTGCACGGGAACTCTGCGGACCCAGCACTACCGATGAACACCAGGTGGTTTGCACTAAACTGTACCTGCTCCATGTCCTGGGGAAGCATCAGCAATGTCTGCAGGAAGCGGAGGAAGCGCTGAAGACGTCGCTCGCACAAGGCCCGTGGGCCAGGCAGGTTCGTTACATCCAGGCGCATGCATTCGAAGCGACTGGTGAATTTGAGAAATCACTCCACCAGTTCACGCTCATACTGCAACGCGACCCCAACGATGGCGAAGCACTGGCTGCCAAGGCCCGCTGCCTGCTCTTTCAAAATAAGGATCTGAAGCAGGCCATGCTCGATATTGATACTGCAATTGAACTGGACCTTATCGCACAGAACAAAAGGAACCGCCATTCACCCAGCGCAGGCAATCTGAAAGTGAACCCCGGTTACCAGGCTACCAAAGCCTCGATTCTGATGCGACAGGGCAAAGCCAGCGAGGCTTCTGCTTTGTTGATGCCTTTGGTTTCGCAGCCTGTCTCTTCGGATGCCTGGGTGTTGCTGGCCCTGGGCGATGGGTTTCTGGCGCAGAACAAGAGGGAAGAAGCGCGGCAAGCCTGGCAGCAGGCTATGGATGCGTTGCCGCTGCATCTGATGATGGGCACCGATTTACGCAGTTCGCTGCAGACGCGGCTGAAGATGGTGCAGCCCGACATTATTCCCGCCTCCGGCACTACTACAACTTCCCCGATCAAGCCCTAAGATGGGTCGTACCGTCACCATTCAACGGGTTCGATACCGTTGCTGATGGCATCATCAGCAACACACGGGAAAGTCAGTCATGGCAGGTCACAGTCACTGGGCTAATATTCAGCGATCCAAGGGAATAGCAGACGCCAAGCGCGGCAAGGTGTTCAGCAAGCTTTCGCGATACATCATGATTGCAGCCAAGGCAGGCGGTGGCGACCCCGATGCCAACTTGAAACTCCGTTATGCCATCGATAAAGCTCGCGCTGTTTCCATGCCCAAAGAAAACATTGAACGGGCGGTGAAGAAAGGGACAGGCGAACTCGAAGGTGTCAGCTTCGATGAAATTACTTACGAAGGCTACGGCGCAGGTGGTGCTGCAATTCTCGTAGATATTGCCACTGATAATCGCAACCGCACGAACGGCGAGATCAAGAAGATCTTCGAAAAGGGTGGCGGGAAGATCGGCACGCCCGGCACGGTAGCCTGGCTCTTTGAACGGAAGGGAATCATTTTGATTGATGCAGGCAAGACAACCGAAGAACAATTGATGGAAGTAGCACTGGAAGCCGGTGCCGAAGATATTCAGAAAGAAGGGGACAACTTCGTTATCACGTGCGACCCAGGCAGTTACTCAGCAGTGCAGGATGCAATCAGCAAAGCGAAAATCGAAGTGGCTTCCACCGAGTTAACCCAGGTAGCCAAGTCGCCTCTGGAAGCAGATGTGGAGACTCAACAGAAAGTCGCCAAGCTGATGGAATTGCTGGACGACCATGATGATGTGCAGAATGTGTATACGAATTTGAATATTACGGCAGAGGCGGCAGTAGGTTAAGGCTTGGGTGAAACCGTTTCGGTACCCCGTTCATGACTACATTTCATTAAATGCACCAAAAAATAAAGGGAGATTGCCGATTGGCGATCTCCCCCGTTTTGATTATGACCTGATATTCGAGTTACATGGGCAGGTAAGTGATCCTGCTGCTGCGTGCACCCTGCAAATCAACGTTGGGAGTGATCCAGAGATAATCCATAGGCCCGGCTTTCACCTGAGCCAGCGCAGTGCCCAGTATGTTGTTATAGCGGTAGGCGGCCAGGCGGATGTTATCTGAATTGCCTTCACCTTTGACTCGCACGCGGAAGTAGGCGTCGGCGGTATCAGCGGCGAGAAGCGTATCGACTCTGATGTTATCCTTGCTGCTGCCGCCTTCAACGCTGAGATCGATGTAGCCATTATTGACGAGTGGTGCACTGCTGCTGGAAGCCACACTGGAATTCATCATGTCGGAGGCTCCCACAGTAATGTTATCCCTACCTGCACCGCCATCGATGGCGTACTTGACCTGCCCGGAGTTAAAGAGAGAACTGTATTCTCCAACACCAATTTCAAGATTATCGTTGCCTGAACCGCCACGCATGCGGACTTTCAGTTCGCCCCTGTTTTCATAGGTGTATCCGTTAGGCTGGACTTCCGAAACTTCACCATTACCGTCATTGAAGTTTTCGAATCCGAAGAACACATTGTCATTGCCCGATTCTCCACCAACATCAAACTGAATAGTGCCGGAGTTGTAGCCCTGCGAACTGTAACTTCCCAGGACCGCACTGACATTATCGTGTCCAGAGCCGCCGTAGATATCGGCGTGTAGCTCGCCACGGTAATTGCTTCCACCAAAGCGGAAGCCTGCATAATCATCTCCCGATTGGCCGTTGAACCTGACACGCAGGCTGTCACCGGAATGGAGATCAGCAAAGAATCCCATGTAAATATCATCACTGCCGGAACCACCTTCCACGTTGAATTCAAAATCACAGGGTTCCATGGGCGCCGCTGCATTCGTCGTATTGTCGTAGCCGTAGATATCAGCATCAAAATTGTCATTACCTGAACCGAGATCGACATCCATGCGGAACTTGGGAGTCGCCATCGATTTGTTGTCGACGCTGTAGTTGACGGTGTCATCGCCGCCGTGCGTTCGGACACGAATCCGATCGAGACCTGAGTAATTGACGCCGAACTTATTGTCCACCTGGACATTGAAATTGCCGTTACCCATGTCCTGAATGTTGATTTGATCTGTTCCGCCAGTTCCTTGCACGAAGAGAGTAGCTCCCTGTTGCCAGATGTTAACAGCCGGTACCTGGCGATCTTCCAGGGTTTCCAGACGGGGCTGGAAGCGACAGTGTGCAGCGATTCGATGGTTGACACGCATGATGTACTCCTCTGACAGAGAGAATATGACAGTCGAAGCAGCATGTATCGACCGGTGATTGACACCATACTGACACCATGTCAATTGTGTGTCACACTGTCAGTCTATTCTGAATGAGAAGATAACAAGATATATAATTGCATCGGTGCGGTGCTGTAATAACTGACATCTGGACATATTTGTATTATTTAATACGTGGACTGGTGAGCATGCTAAAGACTCGGTTCACTTGAACAAATAGCTTCCCCAGGCGGCATCCTCGCAGCTAAGGAACAAATGCATGCTTTTTGAAAGATCATTGTTTTTCAGCCCATTCCATTATTGTCCGGCGACCAGGACGCAGTCCCGGACAGATTCATTCAACAGCCCATTTCGCGTCATAATGAGGATATGATCATGAAGTTCCTTCAATCTCTGTTTGGAAATCGTTCTGCCACTGTAGTTCGCCAAGCCCATAAGAGGAGCAATCTGCAACTGGAATGTCTCGAAGCACGCGAAGTGCTTACCGCCAGTCCGTTGCCAGTCCTTATGGTGCTTCCGAACCGGGACTACTATCACAGTCAGCCTCTTGATATCTCGTTGTCTTCACAGACACAGCAACAGAAGAAGGAGCTACACTACACTGGTGGCCGTTTCGCGCTCGACTTGGGAGGCGCTAGCTTCGCAAGAGTGGTCTTTGTTGGCGGGTGGGGTTCGTCGATGTATCAGTACTGATATTCAAGTCTGCGATCGTTCCCTGAGTACCGGATAACTCTGTCATAGTTCACGCTTGCAGTTAAGAAAAACTAATAGTTACCACAGTCCTTATGTGCCTGTCGGGTGCCATAGGCTGGGTGGCACTGCTTCACGTACTCGTTAAGCAGTGCAGGATCGCGCGAAACCTCGCAAGTCCGGCGCTGCTTCCGAACAGAGTACCGAGAGCAGTGCCACATCGTCACATAAAACTTGCTTCCGCGACACTTTGTGTACGCAATTCTGTATGCTCGGGAGCCAAAGCTCTAGCGAGAAACGCGAGGAGTCCCTGCGTGGTTCATCGGGTAGCATCTTATCATTAATCGATACACGTCCAACGGTGGGGTGGCACGATACTCACGATAGCTGGTTCTCGTGGCAGTTGTCAATCTTCCCCCAAATACTGGCTTCTATCCAGACTTTCAGGTCAATTCCTCCACCCGTTTGTAAAGCTGACAGTTCGACTGCTTGAAGCACCAGGCATTGTTTGCCGGTACTTCGGCTAACGATGTCGAGGAACATGATGGTTCCGTCCTGGTTAGGCCGAGTACGACCAAACCAGGGCACCCGAGCATTACAGGTGTCTTATCCCACTCACTGGCTGGTTCGAGAACGGCATCGACAAACGGCAATATGCTTTGAAGTTGCCCGAACCCCTCTTCTGCGTAGCCGGCCTGCACAATGGCCGAGATTCCTACACGATGCTCATGACTGATGCCAATCCTGCCATCGAACGCTTCCACGACCGCATGCCTGTGATTCTCGCCAAACGCCACTTCGACCAGTGGCTCATCGATGGCGGCACCGAACTACTCGTACCCTATACCGGCGAGATACAGGCAGTCTGTGTGGCTGAACCAAGAGTAAAAGCAGTCAAGGAAAAATCTGTACCAAGTGATTCGCAAGGCGAACTGTTTTAGTTTTGGTAGGGCACGCTGTACGTGCCACACCTCGGCATGGATTGTTTGCACATCTGAAGTAATACTGCTTCAACAAACAAGCAAGCACAGCATACACCAAAGATTAATCAATAGTGTTCTGAGGGTAGAAATGATGCAAGCCATGAGCACGGCTAGCGCATCCTTGCAGAAAGCTCCATGCAGGAGACCCGATGTCCACCGTATTTCCTTTTTTCATGACAAGTGTTTGAATTAATTTGGGAGGATTGTCATCCCAACCGGACTTGTGGATTTCATCTTCTTCGAATGACCTTCTGAATATTCCGACACTCCCATCAGCCCAGGCGAAGAGTACACCTTTCGGATGTGGTCCATTGAACGCATTCCAGGGACGGTGAGTCCACTCAGGTAATCCGTAATAGGTGGGCAACGGTCCGCAAAACCATGAATATGCAGTCTTCCTGATCAATTTTTTTGATACAGGTTCAGGCTCGTATCCACCGAGAGCTTCGCCAAATAACAGTGATCCGCTGGTGAGTAATGTTGCAACAGAACCGAATTGCCCTGATCTGTTTGTGAAATGTCCAGCGAATGGATCATCCGTACCACATCTTCCTGCCACCGGCAGATAATGAGTCACTCCCCAATGGACTATATCCGGATCCTCCTTGAGGCTGATGAGTTTGCGTTGCAGGAAGCCATCGAAATACCCTTTGGTTCCATAGGAATGCAAGCCAACTATCATTCCTTCTGTAACGGGTTCACGAGCAACCGAAGGACAAAGCAGAAATGAAAATTGTCGTCTCGCTAGTGTTCGGTTGCTGACGTTCGTCGCTGGATTCGTGAGTTCCCACCATGGGATGTTGGCAGGTGGCTTGAGCTGAGACCTTTCGTCCGTTTTCGCACTAATGTCAGCTTGATAATATGGCTCTACCCAAACCGGGTCATCATCAGAGAGGAGGTGTGGTAGCAGATATACGAAAGTGCCGACATAAGGTGCAGGGCTCATTTCCTTACGATCAGGATTCGGGCCAAGATAGCCGGGAGGAATGCTCTTGTTCATTTCAGCATAACGACGGACTGCTTGAGCGAGATTGCCCAAGCGTTCTCGGCAAGCTGCCAACTGTGCCGATTCCCTTGATCTCTGGATGAACACTACAATCAAAGCTGCAATTAAAAGAATAACAATAACGATCAAGGTTGGTTGGATTCGTTGACGAATCATCGTTTTCGCCGCGTGAGTGTTTTCAACAACAGCGTAACATAATTATGAGACTTCGAACAATGATCGAATAACAAATTTCGGTGGGTCATGTGTTGAATCAACTTGCGGACATCACTTTGTACACCACTGAAAAACAGTCAACTTCACACCGTCAGATAGTCTCACCCAACCCCCTATCCCCCCAGCTACTTGCTGCCAATTTTCATTCATGCGCACCTGTCTCATACCGTCTCAAATATCAGTACACCTTTGACAGCTACCTGCCAAATGGCGTACACCGCAGGTTGTTCCTTTACATTGGAGGTGTACCATGTCGCAGAGTCTCGCCATCGTTCCGCTCGCTCCTGAGGATCGTCAATTGATGTCAGGCATCGACTTCCTGCCGACGCGGGAGTTGATTCTGATCGATGGTGCATCGGGCGTGGGCAAATCTCGCCTGGTCTGTGCATTGGCGTCGGGTTTCAGCTATTCCAGTGCTGAGAATAATAACCGTTGTGTGCTCTTCATCACTTCAGAACATCAACGCGAACTACGTGCCCATCATCTGCATTTTCAGGAGCCGAATTACGAGAGCATTCGTGAAGTGATGTACCAGCCGGTTCAATCCAGCGATGAAACACCTTTGCCAGGGCATTTGCTTAACTTTATCGAGGAGAATGTTCGCGAGCATAAACCCATGCTTCTGGTCATTGATGAACTGGAAGAACTGCTCGGCGCCGCAGTTCATTCTGATGAAAAGTCTTTGTCACAATTCTGGATCAGTCTGAAACAACTCGCCAAAAGTGCAGACTGCATGATATTCGTCCCTCGCACGCAGGGTATGCACGAGAACAGGCACTATGGCCCGTTTGCCCGCACCGGTACTCGGCACGCCGATTTTATCTGCACGCTCCACTGGCATCCGACCAACCAAGCCATGCGTGTGCTCTCGGTTGCCAAGAATCTGAAAGGTCGCATTGGCTGCCAGTACCTTGCTGTGTTCAACGACAAGGGACGCATGGCAATTCGCTGGCTGGAACCACATGAATACGTCCGCCCAGCCAGGCAAACGCAATCGTGGCAACCATTTACCGATGCCGAGATGCAGGGTGAAGAGATTCTTGCCCATGTGGAAGAGATAATGCATGGCCAACCTATCCTCAAGCGAGAGTTGGAATCAGCTATCATCAAAATGGGGTTCTCCAAGCGGGCCTACCTTCGCGTGATGGCGAAGGCCAAGTTACCATGTGGAAGGCAAGGTCTCGATTGGTACTACCTGCCAAGCAAAGAGATGGTAAGCCGATTTATCAAACGGCAGACGATGGCAATCCTGGACAAGGCCGACGAAGCCATTGCAGAAAAGGAAACTTCCAAAACAGTATGCAAGGATGAACCAAAGAGTTCACCTGTTGCATCAGAAAACACTGATTTCCAGCCGCGCGCACGGGGTGCTGCAGGAGACGGACAGGGCAGGGCGGAGTCAACGACGATAGTTTCGACTGCATGAGTTGCTGACCGTTACTGACATCTTCATGGCACTGAATCGCCTCATTATAGCTCTGCAACAGGGCAAATCATGAAGGCATGGCGTACATCATCTGTCCGCAGGAAGAGTTGATGCACTCTCCCAAGTCATGACTTGCTACTTTGTTTGCCCATCTTTCAGCCTGTTCGCAGCTTATCCAGATTCAAAGACATTTTGATTTATCTGCTTGCACGATAACAACTTCTGATGAAGCTGATATTGAACTGCTGCCGATAATTTATCTGGCAGCGTTCCGCAGCGTTGCTTTAAATGGGGGACACCAGTGACCATGACCGACCCCGTCCTTGGCCAAGCCGAGGCCGATCTGTTGCGCCAACAGTTGCTGCAGGCTCAGAAGATGAGCAGCGTAGGCACCCTGGCTTCCAGCGTAACACACGAATTCAACAACGTTCTCACCACCATCATTAACTATGCCAAGCTCGGTCTCAAAGCCGAAAGCGAAGCAGATCGCAAGGCGGCACTCGATAAGGTGCTCAAAGCTGGCCAGCGCGCTGCGACGATTACCAGCAGTATGCTCGGCTTTGCTCGCAAGAATTCCACGCGACGGGAAATGACTGATATCGTTTCCCTGGTGGATGAAGTGCTGACGCTTTGCGACAAAGATCTCAGACAGCATCGCATTACGGTGGAAAAGCATTTCCAGGGCAGACCCAAGGCGCCGGTGGTGCCTGGTCAGATTGAGCAGATTTTCCTGAACCTGGTCATTAATGCCCGACAAGCCATGCCCAACGGCGGCTTGCTTCGTGTCGAAGTCTATACCAATACACAGACCAACTTTGTTGAAATCAAGTTTGCCGACAGTGGCTGCGGCATTCCTACCGATAAGCTGCGGCTGGTGTTTGATCCGTTCTACACCACGAAAACTCCTGACCAGGGTGGAAGTGGTGGCACGGGTCTCGGACTATCCGTCTGCAGGCAGATCATCGAACAGCATCATGGCCGCATTCGCGTGGAAAGTCTGCCTCAACACGGTACCATCTTCACCGTCAAGTTGCCTATCACACAGCAGGATTAATAGATGCCTGTTGATGGAACAGGTAGTATTTTAACTGCATGGCAACGCTTTACGACGATGAAGTTCTTCAGTTCCAGTATCCCGAAAACTGGCAGGTAGAACGGCAGGATACTGAAGAGGGTTGGACTGTTTCAGTTCAAAGCCCTGGCACGGCATTCCTCCTGATCAGCTTTTACACCGAACGACCTGAGGTGCAGGATATTCTGCAAACGGCGTTGCAGGCCATGCAGCAGGATTATCCCGAACTGGAAGCTGAGCCTGTCAGTGAAAAGTGGAATCATCATGCCACGAAAGGTTATGATATCACTTTCTTCAGCCTGGATACGGTTAACCAGTGCCAACTGCGGGCATTACGTACGGCAAAAGCCTCCATTCTGATACTCTCACAGCACAGCACCTTTGATAGTGCAACTCATATCGCTGTACTTGATGCCATCCGGGTCAGTATGCAAATGAAAAAGTAAGCAGTCAGTCCTTAACGTTGAAATAGAGTCAGTTTGGCACGATTTATGAGGAAACACTGTTGTGTTCAAATTGAACTTTGGTTAGCCTTAAGGTTACTGACAAACAGCCAAGATGCACTGCATTCAGAATTCAAGGGAATAATTATTCTCTGGAAGTGAGGTAGAAGGTGTATCCAGCAGCAGCTCCTGCGTCCTCCCCTGAGCTTGAAAAGCATTACCATGATGCTGAGCAGGCGCTCCGTGCAGGAAATCCGCAACTGGCACGGCAACACTTCTTTCAGGCAATGGCTATTGCCCCCGAAGCGCCCAATATACATCACGGCCTGGCAACCTGTTGCTTCTTGTTAAGCGATCTCAATGGTGCGGTGTATCATTTCCAGGAAGTGCTCAGGCAGGATCCATCCCGGCTGGGTGCTGCCATCAATCTGGGTGCAGTCTATAACCAGATGGGCCGGCCTGATGATGCGCTGAATGTATTGCGACAAACTATCAAGCAGGATCCAAAACGAGCCGAAGCCTATTACAACATGGGGCTGGCATACCGCCTGAAGGGTCAGGTCGAACTGGCTATTCAATCCTATAAGGAAGCGCTGCATCACGATCCCCGTATGATGGATGCCCATTTCAACCTGGGCAACCTGCTCCAGGAGCTGGGACGTAATTCACAGGCAGTGCGATGCTATCAGCATGCCTTGGAATTGAAGCCTGATTTTGAGCCAGCTATCCAGGGGCTGGAAGCAGCACAGAAGGCATTGCAGGCTCAGCATCACCCGAAAACTCCGGTGATGGGATTACAGGTGCCTGGCGCTGGATCTTCAGCCATTAATCGGCCTTTGAAATCATCAATGGATATTCATCTGCCTCTTGATCCCAATACGGATGGAACAGGCCTGGCCAACCTGCACCGGGCTACGATCAGTTCCGAAACCGCTGCACGTGAAATGCTGCATGTTATTGAAGCAGAACTCGAACCAGCGATTCACGATCTCTCTTCACGTTTACTCGATACCAGAGCAGATAGGAGAGAGTTGATGGATTACCTCGAAAAATTTGAAATCGCCATGAACAAGACACGAGCGGTTCAACGTAGCTGGCAACAGTCCATGCAACAGATCAGAGATAACACTGAAAAGCTGATCAACCCTCACATAAATCCAACCCCTGCTCCGAATCAGGCAGCCAGATAAGTTTCCAGGTGCTGGATTGCACATGCAGTAACTGAACGATTCCTTGCAACGTGCCTGTCAGTTGAAGATTGATTTCAACTTCTAATCCTGCATCACCTTCATAATTTCCAGCAGCAATACATTTTACAGTGCCACGACATTGCGAAACCGGTCCTTCGTACTCCAGATAAGCCAGCCGATGGAGAGGCAACTCGGTTGCCTTCTGTTCACCAGAAGTTAATGGTTCCATCAGTTTCCAGGTTCTCAGCATACCCTGGCATTCCAGCATCAGGTCGTAATGCACGCCATTCCACTGATGTTCCAGCATAACATAGCGTGGTAATGGTATCGAGTTGGACATGCCTTCTCACCAATGCCTGCATAATCTGACAATACATGCATTATAACGAGGTTGATAACCATGCGTTGCCTGGTAACGGCAGGAAATACCCTGGTCAAGATAGATCAGGTCCGTTGCATCACCAGCGTGTTCACTGGCAAGACCGGCACGCAGATTGCCATGGAACTCCATCGCCATGGATTCGATGTCGTACTGTGCACGTCCAGACCGGAAGCCCTTCAGCAACTTGCCTCAAAGATCAATTTGGAGAATCGCTGGAGGATTTGTCACTATTCAACGTTCGAAGAACTACACGAAGTGATGCAGAAAGAAATTCAAGGACAGAATCTCGATGTGATTGTTCACTCAGCAGCAGTTTCGGATTATCTGTACGCTGGCGCCTATGTGCCAGACAGTTCAACCAGCTTTGACAGCGAATTGTTCTGCTTCAAATCATCCAAAGAACAGATCGCCTTTCAGAATGCTGCGACTGGTAAAATCAAAAGCAACCACAGTGAACTCTGGCTGCGTTTCACCCAGGCGCCCAAGCTGATTGACTTCATCAAAAACGACTGGAACTTCCAGGGTAAACTGGTGAAATTCAAACTGGAAGTGGGAGTGACGCGGGAACAACTCGAATCCATTGCAGAAGACTCCAGGTTGCAATCGCAAGCCGATTACATGGTGGCCAACACGCTGGAAGGCATGCATACCTGGGCAATTATGGGGCCAGTGCAGGGGGGGTATCGTGAGATTACTCGTGCAGAGTTGGCGACCAGTCTGGTTCAACTACTGAAAAGTAACGTAGATACTTGACAGTCACTTCAGATTTTTGATTCAATCAGGTGTACGGCCTGTAGGTAACAGGTCTCGAGCGAACGGGAGATGTGGAAACAAATCCTGGCTTGTGAGATGTGTAACTGTTTCGAATACCTGCGTTACTGCTGGAATGGGTAGCTTGTTGCCGACGAGATGCAAGAAAACTGAGTCTGGCGTGTCTGCAGGCAGCTCGAACCATTTCGCGCAATTGGCTCGGATCAGTTAATGCGGAACTGATGCGTTGCCTGACGAGCTTGAAGGCTAATAAGGCAATCTCAGCCGCCTGAGTTTGTTGCAATTGCAGTTTTGGATCTGGCTTCTCATCAGGATTATGGGTGATGACTAAACCGAAAGTTGCCACAGGTACTCTGCCAACGCGAATGACATACGGACCACTGTTGTCAGAAGCTGAACAAAGGGTTACGCCACCAATGAAGTCGAGTACATTGATGCAGTCTTCAACAGAGGACTGGTCGCCAGCCTGATTATGAGAACGCCCATGCATGTCCAAGTATAGCATCTAATATTGGAAATGCTGAAAATGTTACGCACCTGTATTTTTGTCACACATCAATTAGCTGATTGTGATTTGTGTATAGTGCTGCTATCCTGATGCATAACCATCGAAGGAGTGATTGAATGTTTCCACTTGGTGATGACAATTCGGATCGTCATTCATTTCCCATCGTCAACATTGCACTGATCGCAGCCAACGTCTTGGTTTTCGTGCTTTTTCAGGGAATGGGCACGAACGATCGTTTTACCATGGCATTCTCGACAGTTCCTGCTGAGATTATGACTGGCAAGGACCTTGTCACGGAGGATAAAACCGTTCGTGTCAATTCAGTGAATGGTCCGCAGGAAGTAACGGTACCCGGCTTGCAACCTACTCCGGTTTCAGTCTATCTGACATTACTCACTTCTATGTTCATGCATGGCGGAATTGCTCATATTCTGGGTAATCTCTGGTTCCTATGGATTTTTGGTGACAACATCGAAAACAGCATGGGTCGCGTTCGCTATCTGCTCTTTTATCTGCTGTGCGGCTTGCTGGCATCCATGACACATGTGTTGCTGAATCAAACAGGGCCATCGTCGCAGATTCCCAGTCTCGGAGCATCGGGAGCTATTTCGGGTGTGATGGGAGCATATCTGGTATTACATCCGCATCGTCGGGTAACTGTGGTCTTGCTGCGCATGGTGACACAAGTTCCAGGCTACATGGCGGTCGGCTTATGGTTTGTTTTCCAGGTAATCAGCGGACTTGGACTTCTGGGCGGAATGGAAACCGGTGTTGCTTACGGTGCCCACATAGGCGGATTTATCGCTGGTGCCGTTTTGGCTAAACCTTTTACCTTTGGCCGCCCTGTGTATCAGCCTGTGACGCGTTCACCATACCCTGGAAGGTTTCCTTATTAACTTCTCTACACCCCTTTGCCCCTCGAAGAGAGGGGCTGGGGGTGAGGGCATTGTCTGAATGGCAAAGCCCTTCGTTATGTGGACTACTACCATCTAGTAAGGAATAGGATTCATGAGTGCGTTTCGAATCAGTGATGAACTATGGCGAAAGTATCAGGAAGATGGTTACTTCATTGCAGAGAAATTGTTCGATGATGAGGAAATACGTTTGCTTGGGAGCATTGCGCGCGCTGAGCATCAGCAAAAGGAACGGGGAGTCAGCAGGCGTGATGGCCAGGGTGGCACCATCAAACTGACAGTGGAAAACGAACTCGCAGACAACATCTACTCCGCCATTGTGCGAAGTCCTCGCATAGTTGATTCCATGGAGAAATTGTTAGGTGGCGAAGTATATCATTTTCATCACAAGATGATTCTGAAAGAACCTCTGACGGGTGGCGCCTGGGAATGGCATCAGGATTATGGCTACTGGTACAACAATGCTTGTTTGTATCCATACCTGGCCAGCTGCATGATTGCAGTTGATCGGGCTACGAAGGAAAACGGTTGTCTGCAGGTTATTAAAGGCTCACACCATATCGGAAGAATTGATCATAATAAGGTCGGTGACCAGACTGGCGCTGACATGGAAAGAGTTCAGCAAGCCCTGGAACATCTGGAACTGGTGCACTGTGAACTCGAACCTGGTTCTGCCATCTTCTTTCATTGCAACCTGCTGCATTGCTCGGCACAGAATAAAAGCACGAATCCTCGCTGGGCATTCATTTGCTGTTATAATGCTGCACGCAACAATCCCTTTAAGGAATCACGCCATCCACGATATTCCTTCCTGGAGAAATGGCCGGACAGTCGCGTCAGGGAAATTGGGCAACGCGATCTGGCACGCCTGAAGGGATAATCTACGTTTTCTCCCCTCTCCCCTGGAGGGAGAGGGGTTGGGGGTGAGGGGGTCTTTTTGTTAGATGTTTTCGAAGCAATTTGGGGTCTAGTGCATGGCATCAGTTCGTATTGGATTACTGGGTTCAGGGTTCGTCAGTAACTTCTACATGCAGGGGCTGCAGAATGTAGCTGGTTGGGAAATACCGGTGGTTGCTTCTCCAAACCTGGAACATGCCAGGCAGTTTGCCAGGAAATGGGGAATTGCAGACGCAACAGATGATGTTAATGGTGTTATCAAGCGATCGGATATTGATCTCATCGTGCTTGGCGTACCCAATCATGTACATCACGACTTGGCCATCGAATGTGCCAAGTCAGGCAAGCATATCGTGTGCACCAAGCCACTGGCCCGTAATGCTCGCGAAGCATTATCCATGCTCAAAGCAGTGCAGGCTGCTGGCGTTATACATGGCTATGCCGAAACCGAAGTATTCAGCCCGGCTGTCATGAAGGCAAAGGCCTACATCGAACAGGGTGGTATTGGCAAGTTGTTATCCGTACGTTCCCGCGAGGCACATGGCGGGCCCCATGGCGACTGGTTTTGGAAAAAAGAGCTGTCAGGAGGCGGCGCTTTGCTGGATATGGGTTGCCACACCATCGAAGCGGCACGCTACTTCATGGGGAAAGAAAATCCCGTCGTGGAAGTCCTGGCATGGACAGACCGACTCGTTCACCATGAACGGACCGATGCAGAAGACAATGCAGTGCTGTTGATGCGTTTTCAGGGTGGACAACTGGCCCATGCCGAACTGAGTTGGACAGCGTCAGGCGGTTTGGATCTGCGTAACGAGGTGTACGGCACGCACGGAACCATTTTCACTGATGTGACTCGTGAAACATCGCTGCGTGTTTTTTCACAGGCAGGAGCAGGGTATACGGTTGAAAAAGCGCAAGCAGATAAAGGCTGGCTGTTCCCACCGGTCGATGAAGCCTGGGTATATGGCTATCGGGAAGAGATGAGGCACTTTATTGAATGCATTCAGAAAAATGAAAAGCCTCGTGAAACCTTTGAGGATGGCTACAGGGTCAACTGCATCCTTGATGCAGCTTACCGCTCAGTTACGAGCAGGAAATGGGAACCTGTAGAGTATGAAAGTTAAAGAGGAGAAGGCACTTAGCATCGTATAGAAAATGAAAAAGGGGCTAACGTCCCTGTAGCCCCGATCGAACTCGAAGAGATTCGGGATCAGCGAACAAACAGATGCATGTAGCGTCTGCCATCGGAACCCATCACCCAGGCGGCTCCGCCATAGGTGTAGTTATCGTAAGTGCAGCAGGTGCCCCAGCCCCATGAGGGTTCCAGAGCCCCACAACCGGCTGCAGTGGCCTGTGCACCGGAAGGCAGGTAATCAAAGTCACTCGATAAGTGACCATGTATTTGACTTGCGGCACGTGCTTTGGCGCAAGCTAAAGCCCCTTGAGTCAAAAGGGGATCATGAATTAAGGGCTGCAAGCCTCGCTTGGCGCGTTCAGCGTTTACTTCAGCCAGTGCATCGTCAGATCCATTGACTTTGGTGGCACTGGAAGACTTCTCCTCGGGCATGGGAGTTGAAACAACTGGCGCTGGGGACGGCTGGCTTACAGAAACAGCTTGAGGCTGGTTCCATCCAGATACATATCGCCTGTATCGCCGGTCTTTGGCATCACATACACAACCAACCAGTAATAACAAGGCGACAGATAGTGCTAACTTCATCGAACAATCTCTCAGAGAAACAACTAGTCAAAGAGCAGATAGCTTGCCACAAGTTCACCAGGGAACTTACAGCACATCTCTATTCACAAAGGAAACAATAGGACAATCCATGCCTTACACTGGTTGAAGGTTTCAACTAATCTGATGTGGGTGCACTTCCGTGTCAGATAGGAGTTAAAAGCCCAGTTGAGATTGGGCAGGACGTCGCAAGATGTTTACCAAGGTTGCGAATCGAGTCGCTTCTGTCTCTTACATGTGCACTATGCTATCAGGTATGTTTCGACTGGCAACCATGGGCACACTCGCAATCAATAAGAAGATGAGATTTTGATTATTGGGGCTTGCGATCCAGTATTTTCTTCATAGCTTCCTTGGCTGAATCAACAATCACAGGCGACATATCCTTCGCGTTGATGAGGTCAAGAAGCGGCTTGAGAGATGTAATGGTGCCCACTTCCTGAAGCACTTTGCATGCTTCAGAACGAATCACCACACTGCTGTTATTGTTCAAATAAGGCAGGACGACTGGTTCAACTTCATTACCCAAGGCAATCAGTGATCGTGTGACACGATCAACATCCATGCGTTCCCAGAGTTGGGCGATATTCGGTGCTGCTGAGATCGCACGTACTTCCACCAAGGCATCGAGCGCATTCAACTTCACACTGGCTGATTTGTCATCAAGCAATCGAACCAGCAATGAAGTTGATTCCCGTCCAGCCCAGGATGCGATCAGCTTGATCGCTGATTCCCGGAGCGTTGAATCCAGTTTTGAATCAGATGCTACCGTTTCCAGCACTGCAGCTACTTCCGCCTGCCGCGATGGATCAATTTTCATTTTTCCCAGCTTATCCAGTGCTGTTTGAATAACAGGCGTTTTCTCTCGCTGTTTCATATCCAGCAGCAAGGAAGTAATCGAATCGCCGTCGCGTAATTTAGCCAGGTTGGCTTGTTCGGGCTTGAATTCAATCGTGATGATGCGCTCATTCCGGGAATAGTACATCAATCGGGCGAAATTGATCTTGGTAGCATACCGTGCCGGGTCAAGCACTGGCCTGACTTCGACACTAAGCAGGTCGCCAGCCCAATGGGTTGTCACCTGGCCTTCGCCATTATCTGCCAGCATGGAAAACCGCTTCTGCAGTTCAGGAGACCATTGTTCCTTCGTAACACCAGGCATGTAGACAATAACGCTGGTAATGTCCGCCTGCCGCTTGGGTTCTGGCGGTGGAGACTTCTCTGCACGTAATGGTGGTCCAAAGGTAGTACTGGCACCAAGTTGATCAGAGACGGTAGAGTTCACTTTTTTCAGTGGCTGCGCCGATGCGCTGTTGATCATCCGTTTGACATCTTCTTCAGCGGTAGCAAGGTCTTTTTCGACAGTTGCCAGTTCAGTTTCCAGAGCAGCTTGCCCCTCGTGCGAACCGGGTTCGGGAACAGTCAGATGTCGACGTCTGGCAGATAAATGCGCTATCTTGCCTTTGAAATCCTTGTATTTTGTGGTGGCTTCAGCACTTTCCAGCGGGTCCAGTGCTTTGCGTATCTGTTCGATAGCTTGTTTGTTTAATCCAATACTTTCCGTGAGGTTACTGATATACTCCTGGCCCTTTTCGTGTTTCATGCTGGACCAGAGCAGATAAGCAATACCCGTGATCAGCGCGATGACGAGTATGGCTCCTCCGAGCGTTGCGTATTTGACTATACCCGCTGAATGATCCGGATAGCTGACTTGTTGATAGGAAGAACCGGAAGTGGATGTAGTTTTCTTTTTCCTGTTCGAATGATTGGCTCGTGGTGGCGGTTCAATTGGAGATTCGGATTGATAATCGAAAGAAACTGTCTCGGTTTTCAAACGCTCTTTAACAGGCTCTGCAGGTTCTTCATTGGCTTTCGGGGAATACTCACGGGCAAAAGCCAGCGGAACGGATACTTTGCAGCGAGGACAACGTATGGTGGTTTTAGCAGGATGGACTTCAACCTTGGTAGTTGCCTGGCATGAGGGACATTTGGCAATAAGGGTACGACGGCCTGCAAGTCCCATTCTTACTCCCTCTGGGGTATTGCCATTCTACCAATTGGGTTTGAACTGTTCATCTTTCGAACGATGATGGCGCAGCTTTTGAGTCAGCAGCGATAATGCCTGGCACTGAGTTTTAAATGCGGAAAGCAAATCATTCTTTTTGATATGGCCTGCAACTGCCTGCTGTAACTGTTTATGCTTTGCTTCTTCGATCTCCCACCCCTTTTCCTTGATGAGTTCAAGAAGGTTTGCTTCCGTCTGCATCAGCTTGTTCACCAGGGTAGCATCAATGGTATAGTTGCTTTTGCGATAGATTTTCAGGGCATCGCTGGCTAATTCGCGAGCTTCCGCCTCTTTTTCTGTTCGCCTCTGCAGGAACACACCCACCAACCCCGCAAGCACAATTACCACGCTGATCGCAAATATGATCATCCCGCTTTTCTGCAATGAAGATTGCTGATCAGCAGAAAGTATCAATGAAAAGATTGCCAAGCATGCTCCAAGTGTAATGGCAATAGCTGGCCAGGGGATGACTTTCCACCATTGGCGTTCTTTTTTGAATTGGCCTGAGGTCTCCACTTCGGGCACTGGAGAATCGCCTTGTATGCGAATGGCAACGACGGTAATGTTGTCAGGTCCGCCTCTCAGATTCGCCAGATCCACCATGAATTGGCAAGCTTCCTGAAGAGGCAGGTTTTGAGTAATGGCTCCCAATTCCTGGTCTGAGAGTTGATTGGATAAACCATCACTGCATACCAGGTAGATGTCACCTGGCATTACTGTATGTGGGCCTTCCACATCCACTTGAACCGTAGCCTCAGGCCCCAGGGATCGAACAATGACGTTGGAGGGGATCCCCGCAATGGATTCTGGAGTTACCTGCTGACGACGGGCCAATTCCCACTGCAGACTGTGATCAAAGCTCAGTTGTTCGATCTGAGTACCACGGATTCGATAGGCCCGACTGTCCCCCACGTGTGCTACCCACAACCCATCTGGCTTAATGAGTAATGCTGTGGAAGTTGTTCCCATTCCCTGGAATTCGCGATTCTGCTGCCCTTTTTGGTGAATGGTACTGTTAGCTTCGTCGAAAGCTTTTTTTAGAGCGTAATCAGCACCTTGACTCGCATGCTTTTGATAGGTGTGCGGTATTTGATCTGCTGCCAAGGCACTGGCTAATTCCCCTACAGCATGAGCACCCATGCCATCTGCGACAATGAGAACATGTCCCCTGTCTTTCCAGACATCCACAGTCGGGGCCAGGAGAATTCCATAGGCATCCTGATTATGGCTACGCCTCACCCCAACATCGGTGAGACTGGCTACTTCAATTTTATCGAAACCTATTGAATCTGATATCACGATGCTGTGCCGTCCGTTACCGAGAAGCTTGGTAACACTATCTTAACATGTAAGATTATGTTAGAAAGAGAAACTCTTTCTGGCTCATCTTGTATTTTTTGAATGAACCGTTACTATGACGAAGTTGTCTGAAAAACAGACACATTCCCTGGTAGCTCAGCGGTAGAGCAGCCGGCTGTTAACCGGCTTGTCGTAGGTTCGAATCCTACCCGGGGAGCTTGCAAGCCTTCATCGAGGCTTTATCTACAACACGGTTTACGCACCACGCCAGGCAGAGAGTCTGGCGTTTTTGCGTTAAGTCTTTTGAGTTTTGGAACTGAACTGCGGGCTGAAAAACGGCCAAGAGAACATGGATTCAGTAATGAGTTGCAGCCAATAACCCAAAACTGATCGAAAACCTCTCTCTATCTCTGGAGAGAGAGTACCGAGGGGTTTACAACAATCGTCACTTTGAACCAAGTCAGGAAATGGTTTATGGTGGTTCACTAGATCGTTTACACATTAAATGAACTAGGAAATGAGTTATCGGTTTGTCATTCCTCAATTATCGAGCGATTATGGTCTGCCTTCTGTTTTAGTTTTTGACGACGCACCCACATTAGTGTCGTTCCACTGATTACAATTACAAAACCCACCGTTGTTGGTTCGGGGACGGCAGTAATACGCATGAAGTAGACATCCTGCCCGCCATTAAATGTTGCAGAGAATACAACATTAGCTCCATTATCGTCTGAGCTCATGTCGTAATAATCACCAAGCTTGTTTTGCGAAGGAAAGCCCAACATATGGTTGAATGTTGGTGTTACTGCGATATTGCCTAACCAGGTTGCCCCTGCATCAAATGACCATGCATACTTC
>JAEUIE010000051.1 GCA_016795155.1 Planctomycetia bacterium
AACAATGCCGACGAGTGGCGACCCGATACGAAAAGACGGCTCGAAACTTTCTCGGCATGATTCTCTTCGCTGCCATCACCATCTGGCTCAAATGATTCCCCAAGTTGCCCGGATTCAACAGCATGAATCAACACTGCCTAAGGAGAACAGGAGACTTCCGCAGACTCATTGAGGTATTAACAGATCAAATGGTACGAGTGAATCAGCGATATTTCACAGTGAGCGGGACGTAGCATTTGTCCTTATTTCCCGCTTCATCGCGTAAATCTGCTACGAATTGATCCATTGAATCGGTCAGGTCAATACATCCGATCGAGCCCGATGTTTTTCCGCCGTGAATGAAGAATCCACCACGCTTGTGAGTTTCTGTTCCTGGAAAGACATGAATCGTAACCCAGTAGTTACCCCAAGAGGCTTTGTTCCTTCTTATTCCACCCCAGTTTCGTTGTATTTCATCCAATCGAATCCAGTACTTTCCTTCTGGTATTGGCCCAATGTCCACGTTTGCCTGCATGTTTCGGTAACGGTCTCGCTCGAGGTGTTTCAATGTTGGCATACCTGAAACTGCCAGATAGACATACTCCTTCTTTCCACCTTGCATACGCAGGCTAGTACCATTAAACCTGAGGCTCAGCGTACCACATTGGGGAATTTTCGGTTCGCCTACTTCGTGGGAATAATCAGTGGCCATAGCAACCCCAGTATAATGTTAATGCTAACCGCCAAGTGCTTTTACGCAACTATGGTGAAAGCCAATAATATACCATGCGTTGTTGCCTGGCGAAAGGAAATGTTTCTAGAGCACATCATTGTGAGGGTAGCTCGGGTGTCAAGTGCCCGGAAGATTCAAGAGAGTTGCCGTACTGTCCACACGGAAATGCGGACGCATAACTCTATCAAGGCTGCATCTCTGCGAATACTCTTGGTATTGCCCAACGCATCGTGATACGCTTGCAACTATCCAATCGAGGAGTTGAACCATGGCGCGGGTGATGGGGGTGGGTGGCATCTTCTTTAAGGCGAAGGACAAGGGTGCTCTCGTCAAGTGGTACAAAGATGTGCTGGGCCTCGAGATGCAGGACTGGGGCGGCGCGTTCCTTACGCCGGAAGCGATGGCAGCCCACCCCGGTGCAGGCACAGTGTTCAGCCCATTCAAGGCCGACACCGATTACATGTTGCCTTCCACCAAGGACTTCATGATCAACCTGGCGGTTGACGATATCGACGGCGTGCTGGCCCGTTGTGCGGAACATGGCGTGACACCCGTGAAAACATTTCCCGATGAATTCAACGGCCGGTTTGCCCACATCATGGATCCTGAAGGCAATAAGATCGAACTGTGGCAACCGAGGCCGGTGTCGGGTTAGCAGAGTCTGCTTAGAGTGATTTGGCAAGCGGTGGATAAGCTGGGTACCACCGTTACGGAGTACCGAAACGGTGGCACCCGGTGGCTTAACCCATTCTCAAAATCACCAGGAATATATTGGCGTTGATTTCCTCGCCGTGATACTCTTTCCAGCAAAAGCTGGCTGGGTGCAGCAACTAGTTGAAAAGTAAGCACGGAAGACAGTTCTCCCTTTGATGGATGGCGGGCCGTACCACAAGCTGGCCAATGGTACTGGAGATGCCATGAGTGAAATCCGTATTCTGACCGCCCGGTGTCCTGGGTGCAACACAGCAGTTCGAGTAAAGACGCACTCCCTGGAAAAAACGGTAGCCTGCCCGAAATGCAAGGCATCGGTCACGGTGTCTGCGACATCAACATCATCACCCGTCGTGTCGGCAGAGGAAGAGTTGCCTGTGGCGGAGTACTGGCCTGATGCACTGTCAACCGGCAAGGGACGCATCGTGCCGGCATTGGGGATGTTGGTTGCAGCGCTCATCGTGGGTGTGGCGATCTCGTATCTCTTTCGAGAAGGTGGAACACTACCCTCGAAGACCGATGTGATTGCATCGAACATACACAGACCCGATCCAGAACCTGTTAATAAAGAATCAGAGCCCGGAAAAGCAGAGGAACCAAAGACTACGGTTCAAGGCAACAAAGAGGAGCCGCGAAAACCAGCATCGGTATCACCTGAGAAAGCTGCTTATGATCGAGCTTTAGCACGGGTCAGGAGCCTGGAAAGACAACACCGGGACTGGAAAGCAGCCAACTATGGTCGTGAGGCTGCAAAGCAAAAGGGATTTCAAACAGGAAAGGGAAGTCAAGTAATAGTACTTCAATTGCCTGAAGCCATGCAGCGAATCTACAACGAGGCATTGCGAGATCTAGAAATGGCCAAAAGCGAGTATGAGCGAAGTAAATAGTTTTCGATTCAGCCAGGCTGCAGCAAGTGAAGAAGGAAACCCTCTACATGAATACTGCACGGAAAGTAGATTGTCCATCCTGTAAGGTGGCTCTCAGTACAGCAGGTTTGCCGATGGGTAAACCCTTTCGTTGCCCTGAGTGCAAGAGCCGGGTGGAGTATCCGACAGGCTCGGATACTGCTTCAACATCATCGTCATCAAGTGTACCCTGGCTTGCTGCCGTCGCAATGCTCTCGGTGCTCATGGGGGTGGGCAGCTGGTATTTCAGCAAAGGCTGGTGGGTAAAAAATGAAGTAGCACAAACGAAAGCAGGCGACGACCCAAAGTTGCCTCACACCCCGAGCAATAATCCAACTGACAATCCGGGTGGAGGTGATGGTGGACAGTCGGGATACCTTACGCCAGAACCAGACCAGCCTGGAACCAGTCCTCAGGTGATGATGGCAGCAGCGCTAGCCAGGCCACTCGATTTCAAGAAGCCGATTCTGCTGAAGGGACATCGGCCTGAGTCGGTGATTGCCAGCCTTGCCTTTTCTTCAGATGGCCGCAGGCTTGCAAGTATTTCCCAAGCAGGGGAAGTCATTATCTGGGATCTGGTGTCGCAGGATGGTATAGCCTTGATACGCAAGCTCACGCAGGAAGAACTGAAACATAAATCTGCACAGTCATTCAATGTTGGCAAACATCTGGATTTCTCGGCTGATGGCAAAACACTTTTTACAGGCAGCAGCGGTGAGACGCTTATGTGGGACGTTGAATCAACCTTCGGCAGGCACAAGTTTGGCAAATTCGTCGATCAGAGACATGAACTGATTCTCGGACCCAACGGAAAAACGGTGGTGACGGAACGCGCTGCTGGTGAAGATGGCGAAAATCAGCATGGACTGATCGTGTGGGACCTGGCAACCGGGAATTCAGTGTTCAAAATTGATTATAGCAAACTTGCCCCCCAACATGTGGCACGTTACTCACCTGATGGCCGACTTTTTGCCCTGGCAGAGCGACCATTCGAGAGTAAAGAAGAAGCTTCTTCTGCGGAGGCATTGGCCGAAAGCAAGATACGGATTTTCGATCTTGAATCGAAGAAAGAGTTACCTGCAATTGGCGTTGCAGCATCGCAAGTGGTCGTATTGCCTAATAATCGTTTACTGGCCTGGAAAATGCCCACCAAGGATGATAAAGGGCCTGGCGTAGAGTTGTGGACGATTCCATCGAATGGCTCGACTGCACAAAAACAAGTCATGCCAGAAATGGCGAAGGTCGTCGGAAAATCACCGGACGGTGAGACGTTCAGCATGCCCACTCTTGATGCATGGTATGGCCATACTGTCAGCCCGGATGGGAAGCGTTGGGCCTTCTTTGACGGAACTGGAGCGATTGACGTGCGCGACACGTCGACCCTGAAATCGATAGCCCGTATTACTGGCGACAAGTCGAGAGTTTACCGTCAATTTATTTTTTCCAGTGATGGCGCTTCGCTGGTTGCTGCCAGTTGGACGAAAGGGAGTGAGCCATTGCAGATTCTGGAGTTTGATGCTGCCCAAGGTGCACAGCGGGCTCAGGCGACCATTCCCCTGATGCCTGATCCTGAAGGAAAGAAATTCAACTATGTACCCGTGCTGGCGGCTTCGCCAGCCCATGCGGGAACTGTAGCAGTCGGGCTGCCTGATGGTTCGGTGCTGATTCAGCCGATGGGGGTGCCATCTCTCAAATCGTGGGAAATCAAGGCTGATTCCCCCGCTGTTCAGAATGGCAGTGTTCAGCTTATCACCACAACTCCTCGCGGCATGAAAGCCTTGCAGGCAACCGAACGGGCATCGTTCCCTGTGGAATTTCTCTATCGCGAGCAACATCATCTGGCCCCGGTAGCGCTTTCTGAGGATGGCAGCAAAGCAGCGGTGCGTGGACTGATGGATGGTGAACAAGGTGCAATCTTCCTGTTGGACGTTGCTGCGGGAAAGGAACTGGCGACTGTGAAATTGGGGCCTGCTGCTGCCCCCACTGGGCATATGTGGTTCACTTCGGATCAGCATTATATCGTGTGTGATGATTTCACCGTTGTCGATGTTGCCAAGGCTGCCCATGTGCCACTGACCGATAACCCTAACTCGCGGTGCCTCGACCTGGTTCCCGGTGACAAGCTACTGGCAGTAGGGCTCAAGCACGAAGGCACCAGCGATTCCAAAATCTTCCAACTTCGCAAACTGGATACGCTGGCACTCGAGCACTCTGGTCTTAGTATGTTTGAAGGCTGCGTACATTCGCTGAAATATTCTCCGGACGGTAAGCGGCTTGCTGCATTAATTGAGCAGAGGAACAATGTTCAACTTCTATTGCTGGACCCAACCAATGGTGAGCAGAAGACCGTTCTGGATAAATCCGAAGATATGGGGGTGCCTCAAACGCAATTGGCATTCTCACCTGACGGTATGGGGCTGGCTGCGATCATAAACAATATCAGGTTCATCGAGGGCAAAGCGTTATCGGTATACGATATGCATACAGGCAGGAAACGCTTTCAAATAGCTGGCGATACCGAGCCGGTGTTCCTGGCCAATGGCCGATTGCTAGGTGCACCTAAAGTATATGATTCAAAAACCGGGCACCTCCGTCTGGCTCTCGAAGTCCATGAATCGGGCGATGTCGTCGGTGTCCATCATGTACAGGCAGGTTGTAACCAGATGGCTGTTGGCCATGTCAGTGGGCAGGTTTCGTTGTGGGAACTCACCCGCGGAGTGAAGCTGGCGGAGTTCAAAGCTCACGACGGGCCGATTGCCGGCCTCGTGCTTTCATCGGATGGCAACACGCTGATCACGGTCGGCAAGGAGAACAAGGTGAAGATATGGGGGCTGAAGTAAGGCGAATAGCTTACACGCCTGTGGCTGGCCTATGAAGTCACCCCAGCGCATAGAAAAAGACGAGTGCCATCGTGAAGAGGCAGAGCATGGAAAAAATCACGATCTCTACCAGTTGAGCGCCTATGGAAATGCCTACGATGCTGACGACAGAAGGTATGCCGAGGATTATCGACCATGTCAGCCATCCTGGGGCGCGTCGATCATCGGCAGGAGTATTTTGGGAATTCATCTTGCCCCGTGAGTCTGCAACATAGTGCCTGGTGTCCTTTGGAGTTTAAAGGCACATGATCTGTAAGTTCAGTTATGTGTCAGAACCATAGTGCACCGAGACACTCAGTCGAAAGTCTGCAGCGGTGGGCTGTTCTGAAACACTTTCAAATTCCCCAGGCTGGTAGCCGGTGCCTGCGAGAATGGCCTGGCACGATTGCATTTCCATATGCCGATGCACGGATGAAGAATGGTCACCTGCATAGCCATAACTGACCGATTCGAGTCTTCCGAGTGAATGGCCTGCACAGTTTGCGAGCATTTCTGCCTTGCGCACAGCCTGCTGGTATGCTTCCTGGTATGCACGAAACACCGAGGCTTCATCGAGTTGTGAAACGAAGAGAAAATGTGCCTGGCGTGGTTCTTCTTTCGGAGTCATCATCTCGGCAAGCATTGCCTGCATCTGCATCGGATCACTCAGTTGTTCCAGATCGGGAACCGTTACCTTTTCTTCTGCAGGTATGTCAGAAGAAGCTTCAAACTGCAGTCGGTCAAGCAGTACCAGTCGTTCTTCCGCCGATTTGCTGGCGATGTCCCAGAACGCTGTAAGAAAAAGTGTGACTGTCTTGGTGCGAGCGGCATCATGATGGGTCGATTTGCCTCGTCCCATGGCCCGGGCAGCAAGTTCGCGAGCCTTCTTGAGCGGATCTTGACTCACTGTTTCCACGAACTGGGGATCACCCACCAGAATGGTGTTGGCTCCCAGGCCTTGCAGCCATCGCTCGGCAGCGGTGGCCTGCTTGCGAAGTGCATTCAGGCCAAGCTCCAGCGTATTACCCGTTGCCTGCAATGGCAGCTTCATCATCAGCCTGGTGGGAGGCTGACGAACGTTGACGGTGCCTTGTGCATTAAAGCGAACACCGGCAGATTCTGTAGACATGATAATCACCTGCTGGACATGTTCCTGACATGCTACACTAACCGGATGGCAAATTCCAACTATGAGCTAATTTATGATGTAGTGAGGCGGATACCGTCGGGCAGGGTTGCAACCTACGGACAGGTAGCGGAACTGTCAGGGCTGCCCAGGCAGGCTCGGCAGGTGGGTTATGCACTCTTTCATCTGGATGAAAAGACGAAATTGCCCTGGCACCGGGTGGTGAATGCCAGGGGAGAAATATCATTCTCCCCGGCCCGACAATCTGCAGATCGATTGCAGCAAGTGTTGCTGGAAGCAGAGGGTATCGTCTTTAACAGCAAAGGGAAGATTGATCTGAAACAGTATCGTTGGAAGCCTGCGGGAAAGCGGAGCAGTAAATGAAGGCTCCTCCCTTCTAACACAAGATTATTTGCGCAGTTTGAGTGATAAGTAGAACCAACACTTTTATGCCAGCGGTAGTTCAATCCGCTGGCTTTTTGGATGGGGTTCAGAGGCACGCACCCAGTTCAAGTCGCCTCGCTTCCAGAGGTAGGCATAAGCCACCATGAGAATGGCGAGGAAGATCAGCATCTCGCCCAGGATAAGCCAACTCGAAGCAAGGGCGCTGTCAGCATCAATGACACTGTTGGCGGGTGCATCGGGGACCAGCCGTTTTGCAAGAGCCTGTTGTTCATGTCCCTGGGCTGCTGGTACCGCGTTCAGCTTGCCGAACAGAGTGGCCCAGGGGAAAAAGAAAATCAGCTCGACTTCAAAAATAACAAAGAGCAGGGCCACGACATAAAAACGCAGATCGAACTGTATCCAGGCAGTTCCAATGGGTTCTTCGCCACACTCGTAAGGCTGATCCTTGACTATGCCTGGCTTGCGTGGTCGTAGTAGTGAGCCGATAGTGAGATTGACCACCACGAAGGCAATCCCGACGATCAGAAATACCAGGAGAAATGCCACCAGCACCGGCATATCAGTTCACTTCATCACTGCGTTTGACTGGTGTGCGGCTCGATTTGACTTTCCGTTTGCTCGTCGGCTTGGTGACATCATCGGGGACAAATTCTTCCATGGAAGCATCGCCGAGAATGACAACCGGGCTGATTGAATCGGTCACGGGAAGCGGTTTGCGATTGGAGAACCCGGCATAGAGTTCGTGCCAGTGAGAGACTTCAGGCTCTCCCTGCTTCCAGCAGTATTCGATTTCCCGGCCATTCACCCAGGCTGGAAAATCTACCAGCCCCTCCCAGCCCTTGAACTCAACCCCCAGGCTTCGCATCTCCTGCAGGCAGTCTTCCAGGCGGTCGGCATAGTCAGACAGTTCCAGTTCGAGTTGCCGCTGTTCTTCCGTCATCGTTTCGCGGCTGGCAACCTGATCCAGCTTCGATTGAATCCGTTCGTAACGTTTGGCAGTGGCTGAGATATCTTCAACAATGTGTTTGACGAGAGGCAGCATGCGATTGGCTTCGTCAAGTGAAAAGAAGCGTCGACCTGTGGGTGGATGTCTCAGTGGCATGGTATTTCGCTTAGAAAGATAAAAGCTTATGTCTCTACCCATAACCGCTAGGGGGGCGAATGAAAACAGATTTCTGCATTCTAGGAACCAGTCAAACGATTGACGCGGGGGGTGGTGACGGTTTTGGCGGTTCGACGGGCTTGGTCCAAACGGGTACCGTCTGGTTTTTGGATGCAGCGACGGCAGCGGGTGTCAGCGTGTCCTGTCCCCAGGCAATTTCCAGAGGCAACTTGGCGAAATCCACGATCAATCCATCACGACTGTAACAGGATAAGTCGTGATTAGAACCCATGTAAAGACAGTCTACCGGGCAGGGGTCAACGCAGAGTGCGCAAAAGATGCATTTACCGTAATCTATCTTGAAGCCATTGATGCGGAAGCCTTTGCCGAGAGGGTTCTTATCCTTGTCGATGTAGATGCAATCGACCGGGCAGGCACGAATACATTTATCGCAGGCAATGCAGGCAGTTAAGTCGAAGCGATGAAACCCCCGATATCGTGGCGACACCGGTACCGGCTTTTCAGGGTATTCGAATTCCTTGGTAAACGGCTCGGTTCGATAGGTGCGGAAAAAGGTCCTGGCGGTGGTTCTCATTCCAGACAATACCGTAACAATCGTTTGCCAGATGTTGTGAAACCAGGTGAGCATCAAGTCATTTTAGCAGCATGCAGCAAGTAGCAAGTACCTGCTCCCCTCTCCCTCTCGGGGAGAGGGGTCGGGGGTGAGGGGATTCACTGATGGCGAAGACCTTCATGTTGTGTGTAAATGATCTTAACAAGATGGGCTTACGCCATGATATGCAACCCCTCACCTTCTTCCCAAAGGGGGACAGGGAACATCTTGTAAAAACCAAACACGGGGTAGTTGATTCACATCAACTACCCCGTGTCAAGGAGAGCTGACCGCACCTGCGGTCAGCTACAGGAGGTATTACTTGGCTGGTGCAGGCATTGGAGCAGCAGCATCCTTGGCAGGAGTTGCTACAGCAGCAGGAGCTGAACCACAGCTGTTGCATTCAGCGGCACAACCATGATGGCCACGTCGTGAGAACAGGCCGGACAGGCGTTCGCAGAAGCTTGGCTTGCAGGGATCGCTGCAGGGGTCTTTGCAGGGGTTAGCACAAGGATCAGCCTTGATGTTCTTGCAGGGGTCTTCGCAAGCTGGCTGGCACACGGGAACGCGGCGAGCAACCTTCTTGCAGACGTCGACAGTGCAGGTCACTGGAACCCGTTTGCAGACCTTGACAGGTACGCATTCGGTCACGCAGTAAGGAACCTTTACAGTCTGGGTGCAGGTAACCTGCTTGGGAACACACACAGCAACCGTCTTGGTCACCGTGACAGGAACCGTCTTGCACACGGTGTAAGGAACGCGTGTGACAACTTCTTCCTGAACCATGCGGCTGACCGTTACAGGAACCTGGCGGGTAACCTGTTCCATGCGGCGAGTCTGAACGGGGATGCGTTCAACGACAGTTTCAGCAACCATACGGGTTACCGTGTATGGTTCATTGCGGGTAACCCATGCACCTTCCTGCCAGGTGGTGTTGCCGATCGCTTCGCCACCCTGAGCACCGCTGCCACTACCGCTGCCGGTATTGCCAGCGCCACTGCCACCGGCGTTGTTGCCACCGATAACATTGCCTTGTGCATCCAGGAATTTGCCGGAAGCATCATGATCGTATGTACGGCCCTTGCTGTCAACCCAGGCGCCCAGTGAGTTGCGGCTCACGTTGACGCGTTCAACCACAGTCGTAGGAACATTGCGAACGACAGTGTAAGGAACACGGCGGGTTTCGGTGACAGGAACGTTCTTGATCACTTTGGTAGGAACCTGCTTGGTAACATTTTCGCTGACCATACGGGTCACTTGAACCTGTTCCTGAACGGTACGGGTCTTGTTTACCGTGCGGGTTTCCATGCGATCTGGTTCTTTGCAGACCTGCAGTTTCAGAGCACCGCTCTTCTTGCATTCAGCGCCGGTGCAGGGATCGGTGAAGCAGGTAGCGTCTTCACGTACCAGTTTCACAGACTTCTTGCCAGGTACGCAGACGGTTTCGCAAACTGGTTCGCAAACCTTCTTGCAGACCGTCTTGGTTTCGCAAACTGGTCGGCAAACCTTTTCGCATACGTTTTTCATAACGGTTTCTTCAACCTGCTTGCAGGTTGTTACCTGGCAGTCCTTGTAGTGAGTTTCGCAAACCGGTTTGCAGACCGTCTTGCTGATTTCCTTCACTTCGCAGACTGGACGGCTGACCTGGAATTTGACTTCGCGGGTCTTGGTCTCGCTGACGGGTTTGCAGACCACCTTGGTGCATTCCTTGTAGGTGGTTTCGCAGACAGGTTTGCATTCGGTAATCGTCTTCATGACCGTTTCATACACGGGCTTGCAGACGAGCTTCTTGCATTCCTTGTAGTGCGTTTCATGAACGACCTTGTTGCAGGTCTGTTCAACCTGCTTGTACTGGATTTCGTTCACGGTCTTAGTGGTGGTGCGCTGTTCATCGCGGTAAGCGGTGCGATTGACTTGGCGCATCTGCACTTCTTCCACGTTCTGGTACGTGGTGTGCGTTTTTTTCTCTACGACGGTGTCATAGACCGTCTCGTAGCGGGCGCGATGGCCCAGACGGAAATTGGCCAGACCACTGAAGAGGCCGTTGCCTCCACAACTTGAGGTTACATTGGCAGAACCGCAAGCTCCACAGTCGCCAGCCAGGGCCACCGGGGCCAGACTACATGCGACGACAGCGGACAGCAGTGGCGCTATATAGCGCTTGAACATGGACGGGAGCCTCCTTGCACTCCTGGGTGTTGAGCCGATCCTGCATCATTGCTGCCAGGCAACACGGTTCGTGCCGCAACCGTGTCTGGCTGGTGCCGGTGAACGATCCCGGGTGTCCTGGATCGGCCCGTTTCTTTTGGCAATGGGCATATCGTCTACCCTTGGCTCATCTATCTCCCCAGCTTGCCAGCATTGACGGGTCCAAGCCCGTTTTGTGGTCAGAGGATGCCTGAGATGAGTGGAAAGCTGATTGAGACTAAGACACCATAGAGGCACGACGTGTGGCATGTAGCGACTGAACAGACCACCATCTGTCATTTCATTTTCTGTTGAACATTTTTATTCAAGTCAGCGGTTTTTCACACAGCGAAAACCCGTGTGCGACATGCCCGTATCAGGCGATGTTCCTCGCCGGGCCGAGTTTCGATAACTTTCACAATAAGTAACGTGACACAGAAACGAGCCGCCACGTACGATGCGTTTGGGAACCGTAGGTTCCTGTGGATCCCAGCTATCGCGTGGGCCGGGGGGATTTTCCAGCGTTCCGCTTCCTGCCTGACGATAGGCATCGGCCCGATACCAGTCGGAACACCATTCCCAGACATTTCCTGCCAGGTCATAAAGCCCGTAACCGTTAGGGGCAAAACTTTTCACGGGAGCAGTCCGTTCCCAGCCATCAGCCTTGGTGTTGTTGTTGGGGAACGTACCTTGCCAGATGTTGGCTTTGAAATCACTGGTATCGTTCACCGGTTCATCGCCCCAGGTGAATCGTTTGCCAGTCATTCCACCCCGTGAGGCGTATTCCCATTCCGCCTCGGTAGGCAATCGTTTACCGGCCCATTTGGCATAAGCATTGGCATCGTCCCAGGAGACATGAACGACAGGGTGATTGTCCTTCCCATCAAGATTGCTTCCTGGCCCTTCGGGATGTTTCCAGCAGGCACCGGGAGTCCAGGTCCACCACTGGGTGTAATCATGCATAGGCACAGGCTTGGTGGGTTGCGTAAATACCAGTGAACCGGCTACCAGCTTGTCGTCAGAAGGCTTAGGGGTTCCCGGAGGCAACTGTTTTTTCAGCTCTTCCCAATCGGGAGCTTTTTCTGCGGTAGTGACATAGCCGGTGGCCTTGACAAACTCCTGGAACTGGGCATTGGTCACTTCGTGAACATCCATGTAAAAGCCGGTCAGTCGCACACGATGCACCGGTTTCTCATTGGCTTGAGGCGTGTTGACCTCGGAACCCATCAGGAATTCACCATCAGGTATCCAGACCATGCCTTCAGGTGGCTTCTGGGAATATCGCGTTAGTGCATAAGTTCCTGCAAAAGCAATCACGGCTAGCAGTAACAAAGGAAGAAAAGATATTACTGTTCGAGGTGAAGCGGGAGTGGTTGAAGGCATGGTCATGTGATGTCTCAATTCAAGGTGCAGGTGGGATCATTCTATGAAACAGCAGTTTCTGGATTATGGCGTTTCGCGTTTCAACAGTTTCTGTGCCAGCCATTTGCCTGCCTCAGCAGCCTGCACCGGAGAGGACGCTGTTACAATGTTGCCATCCTGAACAATATCTTCATTGGTTACGGTTGCACCCATGGCAGCCAGATCAGCAACGAATTCAAATTGTCGAGCAACCCGTTTGAACCGGAGCAGACCGCAGGCACCGAACACTTCCTGACCAGCGCCGATGCCAACCAGCCATTTGTTCTGATCCATGCCCCTCTGCAACAGTTCCTTGATTTTCCTGCCTGAAGCTCGTTCCTGATCGGTCATCTCCGGGTGTTTCCATCCCACACAAATGATGGCATCATACTTATCAATAGACAGGTTCATGAAATCGTAGTCTGCATTGACCGGTGCGGGGCGTTCACGAACTCGAGTCATGCTGTCAGAGTGAAGAATTGCAGGCACTTTGCCGAGCGTGGCAGTGTCCACCGCAATCCCTTCCTGTTTTAGCACATCGCAGCAGGGGCCGTAATCTTCAAACCACAAGCCATGTGCGGGCAGCAGGAATAGTACTCGGAGTGGCAAGTGTCTGGCGGGCTGGGGTGTTGCCCTGATGGGCGAATCGATGGAGGCGGCAGATGGTTCTTGATTTCCCCGTCCAGGAAAGATCCAGAGCAGAAGTATTATCAGTAACAGGCCCATGGCAGGAGTGATGAGCCAGCGGAATCGCTCCAGGATTGATTGAGGCTGAGTTTTTACTTCATTCTGATTCGTTGCCCAGGGTTCAAGAGCTATGGCCAGTTCCCTGGCGGAAGCAAAGCGATCATCGGGATTCGTGGCGAGCAGTTTGAGAATAATCTGCTGCAGTTCGAGTGGAACATCATCGGGGAAATGCAGCGTACTCTCGCAGGACAGCGCCAACACGGGAGGCGGTTCGCCCGTTACCAGGTAATACAGTGTAGCTCCCAGGCCGTACAGATCAGCACGAAAGTCTACCGAGGAGGCAGACTGCATCTGTTCCGGGGCCAGGTATTGAGGTGAGCCGAGTGCAGCTCCAGATCGGGTAATGGACATATTCGCCGGTTTGCGGTGCATGCGAGCCAGGCCAAAATCGAGGATTTTCACATTCCCTGCGTTACTGAGCATGATGTTTTGCGGCTTGATATCGCGATGGATCATGCCACGGCTGTGAGCATGCTGCAAACCAAACGTTGCCTGGTGGATGATGCTGCACGCCTGGTTGATGGGCAGAGGTCCTCTTTCGATGACGAGTTTATCAAGTGATTTCCCTTCGACTAACTCCATCACCAGGAAGTGAATTCCACCGATTTCCTCGGCATCATAGGCAGTGACAATATTGGGATGCGACATCTGGGCAGCGGCCTGCACTTCGCGTCGAAAACGGCTTACTGCAGCCGGAGTTGCCATGAGATCATCGCGAATGACTTTCAGTGCAACACTGCGGTTCATCACGCGATGGATGGCATGGTAGACCACTCCCATGCCACCATTGCCGAGTTTTCTGATGATGGCATAGCGGGAATGATCGAGCAGCTCGCGGGGAACATCTCCCATGACTCTGTTCTTGATCTCAGGCAGGGCAGTCTGCTGATTCGAGCTTTTATTGCGAAGCAACTGCAGAAAGCTGTCATTTCCAACTTGAGACAATTTCTGGATACAGGTATTACAGCCATCCAGGTGCTTTTCGAGTTGTTGAACTTCATTCGGCGCGAGTTTGCCCAATCCATATGCCTGGAGAAGTTGGTCCGAAGGATGTGCAGTTATCAGTTCCGGCATGTCAGATGCTCGCAGGCGGTTTTCAGCAGGGTATATGGATAAACCAGCCTGTTTCTTTTAATTTTCACTTCGATTCAAAAGAAGGTTCATCCACTAGTCCTTCTGCTACCGCTCGTAACCTGTTCAATACGCGATACTTGGCAATGTAAACGGCATTGACCGTGATTCCCAGTTG
The DNA here is from genome assembly GCA_016795155.1 of Planctomycetia bacterium. Classification (NCBI taxonomy): domain Bacteria; kingdom Pseudomonadati; phylum Planctomycetota; class Planctomycetia; species Planctomycetia bacterium. Next base: position 14,017 of record JAEUIE010000051.1, read on the forward strand.
GCTGGCAACCTCTTCAACAGGTCGATCCTGTACTACCACCTGTTGAAATGCTTCCCAGGTGACAGGTGTAAATTCAGGCTCCAGCAGTTTCATCAGTTGTTTTGCAACATGCTGATCGTGTTCATGATCCCACATCATACTGAGATTGCTGTGGGGATCAGCCCAGGCATCGAGAACCCCCATGGCTTCACCTGCCTGCGGGTGATTGGCACGAGACTTCCAGAAATCACGCAGACAATTAATGGTGATGGTTTTCAGCCAATGGCGAAAGGCGCCAATTCTTCCGTTATGTTCAAACTCAGGCAGCCGACGCACTACCACGATCATGACATTCTGGGTTATATCGTCGCAATCTGAAGGAACCAGATGACGTTGCTTGAGCCAGCCGAGGATAAGCGGCTCATAGATGGCGTGCCAGCGCTGCCAGGCGAAGTTGTCCTGGCCTGTTCGGACGCTGTCGAGCAGTGTGTGAGAGGTTTCTGCCAACGGTACAACCCTGCGCTGAGTGTGACAACCAACAGCGGCACAGTGTAAAATACGAAATCAGCTGGGAATGCACACGAGTTTTTTCTCCCCTCTCCCCTGGCGGGAGAGGGGTTGAGGGTGAGGGGATTCTATTTGTTAGACGTTAGTACTTGCCCCGAACAAGCGGTCTGATCTCCTGTTCGTAGAGTGTATGCAGTTGCTGGTGAACCTCTTCACCCAGAGGCTGTGCATGCGAGGCTGCTGCATTAAGTCTGACCTGCTCCGGCCTGGTAGCACCCGGAATCACTGAGGTCACTGCGGGATGATCTAGTATCCAACGCAATGCCAGCGTTGACATGGTGAGTACCTCGTTTGGCTGAAGAATGGTTCTGATCTTCCCGACCAGTTCAAGCCCTTTGTCAAAAGGAATGCCTGCAAACGTCTCACCTACGTTAAACTTCTCGCCGTTAGCATTGAAATGGCGATGATCCGTAGGGGCAAATGCCTGGGCAGAAGTAAACCTTCCTGAAAGCAAACCGCTCGCCAGGGGCACACGGGCAAGTATCGCAACACCAGCGGCTTGTGCCTCCGGGAGCAATTCATGAACGAGTTTCTGCCTGAAGATGTTGAAAATGACCTGCAGGGCAGAGCAGCCTGGTTGCTTCAGACAATACAGACCTTCTTCAACCGTTTCGACACTGACTCCCCAATGGCGAATCAGCCCTTCTTGTTGAAGAGATCGCATGTTCTCGAACACTTCGCCTTGCTGCAGAACCTCAAACGGAATGCAGTGAAACTGCTGTAGGAAAATTTGATCGATCCCCAGCCGTTTCAGCGATTCCTGTGTGTGCTCTCTCATCCCCTGAAGAGTGAAATTCTGAGGCCAGCCGTTTGGTGCATCAAATCGCCTGCCCAGCTTGGTGGCAACGTGCAACTGCCTGGCATGCACTCCCAGCTTTCTGAGAAATTGGCCTATGAGAATTTCACTACGGCCTTGGCCATAGATATCTGCAGTATCAAACAGGGTGATACCGTTGTCAAAAGCCTGTTGCAACACGGCCAAGGCTTGCTGATCGGTGACATTTCCCCATTCGGTACCGCCAAGTTGCCAGGTTCCTAACCCCACTTCACTGACTTGGACGGAACTGCTCCCAAATGGTCGATTATGCATCGTTGTTTTCCTATTCCGCCTGAATTTCCCAATATAGCTGAATTCCCAGCTCTCGTTGACCGTTAAATATTTCCATATTAAGGGGAATCAACGATTATGCGGGCGCTCAAACCTCGTCATCTTGCCAATTCCATTTATATTGTCCCTAACGCTTTGGGGCGTTGTTTTCGTTTTGGAGTTGTTGAGATGATGCAACAACGATCGCGCTGGGTCCCTCAGCCTTTCGGGCCAGGTTGGCTTAAAGAATGGCTGAAGCGGCATCAAAACCCGATCAGCTTTGTGCTTCACATGATTGGCATACCTATGACAATTGTAGCCATTGTGCTACTGGCCATGGATGTGTCATCCATGTCAATGTGGGTCTGGGCAACCCTGTTATTTGTAGGCGGTTATGGCCTGCAATTCGTTGGGCACGCCATTGAGGGCAACGATGCTGGTGAACTGATTCTGGTGAAGAAATGGCTAGGCAAACCCTACATTGCTGTAGCGCCTCAATTTAATGAGCCTGTGGCCAGTCCTTCACAATCCTGATCTTCATTCAGCCTTAATCCCGCGGAAGCCTGCCAGCTTCCGCGGTTTCGTTTTGTCTGCCAATTCGTTTCGATGTGAATCAACAGCCAGTTAAAGCATAAAATGCCAGCATGGCAAAACCGCAACTGCCCATCTACATGGATAACCATGCCACCACTCGGACCGATCCCCGTGTCGTGGATGCCATGCTTCCTTATTTCTCTGAACACTTTGGCAATGCTGCCAGCCGAATGCATGTGTTTGGACAATACGCAGAACAGATAGTAAAAACTGCACGCCAGCAGATCGCAGGGTGTATTGGTGCAGAACCTCGCGAATTGATCTTCACCAGCGGCGCTACTGAGAGCAATAACCTTGCCATCAAAGGTGTAGCCCATCAACTGGCAGATCGTGGCAAGCACCTGGTTACTCTTACCACCGAACATCGCTCGGTACTGGATACCTGTGCACATTTAGAGAGTGATGGCTGGCGGGTTACCCGTGTACCGGTTCAACCCGATGGCCTGGTCGAATTATCACAACTGAAAGCAGCACTGCAGCCGGATACTGTTTTGGTCAGCATCATGCTGGCCAACAATGAAATCGGCATTATTCAGCCCATCAGAGAACTGTGCAGCATCTGTCACGAGCGAGGCATCCTGTTTCATACCGATGCAACACAGGCTGTGGGGAAGATACCAGTCAATGTCAGAGAACTGGAAATCGACCTGCTCAGTTTCACCGCACACAAACTCTATGGCCCCAAGGGTGTGGGAGCGCTCTTTATTCGCAGGCAAGGCAGCCGAGTCAGATTAGAACCATTGATTGATGGTGGCGGACATGAACAGGGGCTGCGTTCGGGCACGCTGGCAGTTCCTCTGATCGTTGGTTTTGCAGAAGCATGCCGATTGGCTGCGAGTGAAATGCCAATGGAATCAGTTCGACTGTTGCAATTACGTGAAAGACTCTGGCAGGGGTTGCAATCGAAAATTCAACACATCAGACTCAACGGTGCCTGGGAACCGAGGCTGCCAGGCAACTTGAACATCAGTCTCGATTGGGTGAAAGGCGAATCGCTCTTACTGGAACTGAAGGACATTGCGTTGAGTTCAGGTTCAGCCTGTACTTCGATGGATAGCGAGCCTAGCCATGTTCTGCGAGCGTTGGGCCTTGATGAAGAGCAAGCCGATGCCAGCCTGCGTTTCGGTCTGGGCCGGTTCAATACATCGGATGAAGTAGATTACGCCATCGAACGAGTAGCAGAGGTGGTAGCAAGGTTACGACAACTGAGTTCCGCTGCTTCATAGGATGAACCAGTAGAAACAACCTCCACGGATAATGACCATGCGTCGACATGATGGCCGGGCTGCCGATCAACTTCGTCCCTTGACTTTTCAACTGGATGCACCGGGGTGGGCCGCTGGGCGGGTATTATCGCAATTGGGCAAGACGATTGTTCTTTGTACCTGCAGCATCGATCCCAAGGTGCCCGAATTTCTCGAAGGTCAGGGGAAAGGCTGGCTGACCGCCGAGTACAACATGCTCCCCGGCAGCACGCAAGGTCGCAAGACGCGCGATCGGGGTGGCAAGATTGATGGCCGAAGCGTGGAAATACAGCGGCTGATTGGTCGAAGCCTGCGTGCTGTGGTTGATCTCTCGCAACTGGGTGAACGGACTCTGTGGGTAGACTGCGATGTATTGCAGGCAGATGGTGGAACGCGGGTTACAGCGATCAACGGCGCCTGGCTGGCAGTTTATCAGGCTTTGCGACGTACGGCTGACAAGTATGGTTATGATCCAGATAAGATCCTGCCTGAAAGTGTTGCTGCAGTCAGTGTTGGACTTCTAGGCGATGAAGTTTTGCTCGATCTCGATTACCTCGAAGACAAGGATGCAGATGTCGATGTCAACCTGGTCATGACCGGAGCAGGCAGCATGATCGAAGTGCAGGCAGGCGGTGAGGAAGCGACGTTTATTCCGGAACAGTTGCAGGAAATGTTGCGCCTGGGACAACAGGGCATCGCTGAGATAACTGAACAGCAAAGGAAGCATCTGTCCTGAGTCTTAAGTGGAAATTTCACTCGGAATTTGTGCCACACTCCGGCGGTACTCCGTCGGGGGGTGGTTGCGGGTAACCAGATGGCATCTCAATTTCATTTGTGTGGCGCCACAAGCAATTGAAGCACACCTCGATGTGTATACACATCGAAGTATGGCACGGTCGTCGAATCTCAAGTTATTGAAATAGTGATCGCTGGGTCTGCTCATCCGCATTGACAGGTACAGTTTTGCCCAGGTGCTGGTAGGCTTTTGCAGTGGCCATTCTGCCTCGTGGCGAGCGGATGATGAACTCAGCACGCAGCAAATAGGGTTCGACTTCGTCAGAAAGAGTATCAGCAGCCAGGCTGAGGGTAGCGGCAAGAGCTTCTACTCCGGCCGGCCCGCCACCGAAAACACCGGTCAGCACATCGAGGTATCGGCGATCCTGCTTATCGAGGCCTTCCTTGTCCACTTCAGCCATCTGCAAAGCAGCCTGGGCCAGTGGAAGGTCAATGGTGCCGTTGGCTTCGCTGGTCGCATAGTTGCGTACCCACCAGAGCCTGCTGTTGGCAATGCGTGGCGTACCCCGGCTGCGATGTGCGATTTCCCGGGCTGCTTCGGGAAGGATGGGCGTTTTCAGTTTGCCTGCATTGATGGTGACAATCGTTGCCAGCTCATCGAGCGTGTAGAAATCAAGATGCTCATGGTGTTTGAAACGATCACGCATCGGGCCAGTGAGCATACCACTGCGGGTGGTAGCACCGATGAGGGTGAAGCGGTTCAGCTTCATATAAACCGTGCGGGCGTTCATGCCTTCGCCAATGGGAATGCCCAGGCGAAAATCTTCCATAGCAGAGTAGAGATATTCTTCCACCACTCGTGGCGTGCGATGGATTTCATCAATGAAGATGATCGAGCCTTCCTTGGCATTGGTCAGGTAGGGAAGGAGATCGGCAGGGCGAGTCAGTGCCGGGCCGGAGGTTATCTGAATACTGGTTTCGAGTTCATTCGGAAGCACCGTGGCAAAGGTGGTTTTACCAAGACCCGGTGGACCATCGAAGAGGATGTGGCCAAGCGATTCCTTCAGTTTGCGGCACGCCTTGATGGCAATGCGCAGGCGTTCCACCGTTTGCTTTTGACCAATGACTTCATCGAGGCGGCGGGGACGCAGGGCATCATCGCGGTGTTTTTCTTCAGGGGGGCCGGGCTGATTACCGGTGATGAGCGCTTCGCGTGCCATAAACAGACAACCCATCCATGATGGTCACCAGTGCTGGTGAGAAAGGATCATTGTAGGCAGGATGACAGGCGATTCGCAAGTGAACGGCAGGGCAAAACGGGGGGAAGGCGTCATTCACTGGGAATCATGAATACCAGCAGGCAGAGCGGGCACTGGATCTGGTTATCGCGGTATTGACTCTCCACTTCCAGTTGATGGCCATTCGGGCAGGTAAGCTGGATCACTGCATTGGCGACATGAGTCGGTTTCCTGCCAGTTTGTGGAGTCTGACTCGTACGTGAACCTGCATGAGGCGTAGACGGCGTAACTGATTTTCGCATGCCCGATTTGCGTTTGTTACCTTCTGATAATGGAGGTGGTTCCGGTATAAATCGTGGCGGTGGTGGTCCGGAACTTCTCCCGGCACCCGAGGATGAACGGCCTGTTGACGAACGGCTGGGTGGTGGCTCGGGTACGAAACGAGGCGGAGGCGGGGGAAGTCGCCCTGAGCCTGGAGTCTTGGGCGGAGGCCGCTCTGCCTTCGGTGCATCGATGCCTGATTCCTTCAGTTCCAGATTGAATTGCGTATCCACCACTTCGAATTCAAAATCATCTTCGATGATGGTGGGAGGCGCGGACAGCGGCAAGGGAACAGGCTGAGGCTTCTGAGTATCTTCAACAGGTGCAGGCACGAATTGAGGAGATTCTAACTCATCATCGTGGAATTCCAGCTTTTCATCAACCAGTTGTGGTTCGGCTGGAGCTTTGTCGGCTTGATCTGGTATACCTGGGAACAACGCGCTCAGGTCTAGAAAATCATCTTCGACCACTGGTTCTGGTGAGTCAATGAGTGTTGGTTCGGCCGGTGGTGGCACCATAACGACCGGCTTCAGTTCACTGCGATCCAGCACCGTAGGCGGATCGTTGACCAGTGTTAATGACTCTGGGATTGGTTCCAGTGGCACCGGTGCTGAGGGGTCAGATAATTCTGGTGGAACAGTTAGATTCAGAAACGTTGGCTCATTAGCAGACGAAACTGGCTCAGGTGTGGGCTCAATGAAATCTTCTGGTGCAGAGTGATGCGTTTCGTCAGCAGTATTTTGTGTATCGACAAGTTCTGATGCAGATTCGGGTGCAGACGGTTCTTCAAATGTAGCTTCTGGTTCGGTTGTTGTCGTTACAGCAACTTCTTCCTCGATTTCCAGTGAAGGCTCGACTGTCTCTTCCTGCACTGTTTCAGGTGGAGGCTCCTCTACTATCTCCTCAACAGCAGCAACCTCGCTGGCATCAGGTAACTCAGCGGCGACTTCTTCCTTGATTTCGAGTACCGGTTCAACTGTCTCTTCCTGCACTGTTTCAGGGGGAGGCTCCTCTACTAACTCCTCAACAGCAGCAACTTCGCTGGCAACAGGTAACTCAGCGGCGACCTGTTCCTCGACTTCCAGCACCGGTTCAACTGTCTCTTCCTGCACTGTTTCTGGTAGAGGCTCTACAGCCAGCTCTTCAACAGCAGCAATCTCGCTGGCGACAGGTAACTCAGCGGCGACCTGTTCCTCGACCTCCAGCACCGGTTCAATTGTCTCTTCCTGCACCGTTTCTGGTAGAGGCTCCTCTACTATCTCCTCAACTGCAGCAACCTCGCTGGCTACAGGTAACTCAGCGGCGACCTGTTCCTCGACTTCCAGCACCGGCTCAACCGTCTCTTCCTGCACTGTTTCAGGTGGAGGCTCCTCTACTATCTCCTCAACAGCAGCAACCTCGCTGGCTACAGGTAACTCAGCGGCGACCTGTTCCTCGACTTCCAGCACCGGCTCAATTGTCTCTTCCTGTACCGTTTCAGGTGGAGGCTCCTCTACTATCTCCTCAACAGCAGCAACCTCGCTGGCTACAGGTAACTCAGCAGCGACTTGTTCCTCGACCTCCAGTGCCGACTCAACCGTCTCTTGCTGTACCGTTTCAGGTGGAGGCTCCTCTACTATCTCCTCAACAGCAGCAATCTCGCTGGCGACAGGTAACTCAGTGGCGACTTCTTCCTCGACCTCCAGTACCGGTTCAACTGTCTCTTCCTGCACTGTTTCAGGTGGAGGCTCCTCTACTATCTCCTCAACAGCAGCAACCTCGCTGGCAACTGGTAACTCAGCGGCGACTTCTTCCTTGATTTCAAGTACCGGTTCAACCGTCTCTTGCTGTGCCGTTTCAGGTGGAGGCTCCGCAGCCAGCTCTTCAACAGCAGCAACCTCGTTGGCTACAGGTTCAGGCTGGAAATCCTGTCCAATCAGATCAGAAGCAGACTTCGGTGTAGATTCTTTCTGACGTGGGGATTCGAAGAAGAGAGATTCTGGTACCGGCAGCGGATCGAGTTCCAGTGGTGGAGGTGGTGCTTTAGCCTGTGCTACCGGTTCAGCTTCTTTCTTTTGCTTCTTTTCAATCACGAACTGCTCAGAGATCGGTTTAAATTCCTCGGAAGCCAGGTTCAACTCAAAAATACTGGGCAGTGGCTGAGCGGCTGGTTGAACTGCTGGTGCTGAGGGAGCGGGTGGAGCAGCAATGGAATTGATGAAGTCAGAATCGAAGGGATTCGTCTGGATGGAAGGCGGTGGAGGAATACGCTGTGAGTCAGAAGGGCTTCTGACGCGAGCTTTCACCACAGGGGGGAGCGGAACCGATTGTTGAACTGGTGCAGGTGACTTAACCCTGGCGACCGTGATAGGTGGTTTGGGAACGGGAGGCGGAGGTTGTTTCGGAACATTGATACGAGGTTTTTTCTTGAAGAACTGAGGCGAGGCGATTTTCAATGCCACGCCGTTGGCATTGAGCAGCCTGGAAGGCTTCATGGAAACCAATTGCTGACACGATGGGCAGCGAATCTCCTTGCCAAGGTATTTCTGTTTAACGCGAAGAATATGTCCCTGGCTGCATTGCACTTCGTATTTAACAGAAGGTATTTCTCCCGGCTTCGCTGTGGAGACATGGACGACGGCCTGGCACTTGGGGCACATAAGTCGTTGCCCCAGGTGTTCCTGGCCAAGTTCAAGCGTGTGCCCTAATGGGCAGGAAATCTGAAACACAACAACCTCGGAGAGGTGTTACCGTGCATCCTGTCTCAGTAAACCGTTTTACCAATACATTAATAGTGTACCCCAAGCCAGTCCCGCGCCAAATCCACTCATCACGACTTTCTTGCCAGGCTTGATTAAACCCATCTGAATGGCTTCATCCATCGCCAAGGGTACCGAACCTGCCGAGGTATTACCATATTTTCTGACATTGGCATGCACTTTTTCGCGCGGTATACCCAGCACATCTGTTGCAGCATGAATAATGCGGATATTGGCTTGATGCGTGAGGAAATAATCCACATCTTCAATGGTCAAGCCCTGCAATTCCAGAACTGTCGTGATGCTGTCGCTCAAAGTAGTGACTGCCCAGCGAAAAACGGCGCGACCGTCCATGTGCAGATACTGCAGTCCCTGATGCAGGGTTTCCTCATCCGGAGGTAGTCTGCTGCCGCACCCGGGTCGCACCAGCATTTCCGACCCGGCCCCATCGGAACCAAGCTGATAGCTGGCAATACCAAAGGCCTCATCGGAGGCAGCCAAGACCACGGCACCAGCTCCATCACCGAATAATGGATAGGTTTTCGGGTCAGTGGGGTTGGCAATACGGGAGTTAGTATCGCCGCCGATGACGAGCACTTTTCTTGCCAAGCCAGCCTTGATGTACGTGGCACCGGTGATGAATGCGTAAATGAAACCCGCACAGGCAACATTGATATCCATCGCCGGGCAATGTAACCCGAGTTTATACTGCAATATGTTGCCTACTGCCGGGAAGGATGTATCCGGCGTATAAGTCGCGACCAGGATCAGATCAATTTCCGAGGGATCGATGTTCCCACGCTCCATGCACTGCCGGGCTGCTTCATAACAAAAATCGCTGGTAGCCTGGTGAGGCAAGGCATGTCGCCGTTCAACGATACCAGTACGTCGGACAATCCAGTCGGTATCGCAGTTAAAATATTGTCCCAGTACTTCATTGGTGACAAGACCATCGGGCACATAGCTGCCACAACAGAGTACACGCACACCCATGATGCTGCGACACAATGGTTTTCGTGTTACTTCGGGAACAATCGCAGGAGCATGAGAAGGGCCATCATGTGTCATGAACGCAACATTCTCGAATAAGAATTGATCAGTCTTGCATAGATTATCATAACAAAAAGAGGCTGGAATTCCACGATACCGCAGGGAGGGTGCCGGGCATGAAAGTGCGTTCAGTCGATATTTTTATTTTTGATGAGGTGGAAGTACTCGATTTCGCCGGGCCGTTCGAAGTGTTTTCAGTAACTGATTGGCAAAAGGATCCGAAACCGTTTTGCGTATCGCTCGTATCGGAAAAACCAGGCCCGATCCTGGCACGCAATGGCTTCAGTGTGAATCCGCATCATGCTTTCATGGATGACCATCCTGCGGACATCATCATCGTTCCCGGCGGATTTGGTACGCGCCGGGAAATGCACAATCCCACAGTACTCAACTGGGTCAGGCAACATGCAGCAAAGGGAACCATGATCCTTTCCGTCTGCACCGGTTCGCTGATTCTCGGTGCTGCCGGTTTGCTCGATGGTTTGGAAGCTACAACGCATCACTTGCGTTACGATCTGCTTCAGGAAACCGCACCACAATGTCGTGTGCAACGTCAACGTCGCGTGGTGGATGCTGGGAATATTGTCACCTCCGGCGGCATTGCAGCAGGAATCGACATGAGCTTCCACGTAGTCGCCAGGCTTCTGGGTGAACAGACGGCACGTGAGACAGCGGAATATATGGAGTATCCCTGGAAGGTAATGTCGTAAAGCCTGTCGAGTAACCGTGGCAGGGTTATTCGGTACTCCGAATGACCCTGCTGGATGTGCAAAAGGACTGTATTCTCGCAGGGTCATGCATGAGTACATGCATAACCCTGCCACGGCTTTTGCGTTTACAACAGGTTTTAGTTTAGCTGAATCGTTCTGCCCGTCCGTGCAGATTCGTAGATGCCAAGAATGATCTGAACCGCTTTGCGGCCTTCGCGACCATCGACTAATGGTGATTGGTTGTTCTGAATCGCATCGACAAAATCAGCCAACTGCCTGCGATGATATTCATGCGAGATGGCAGCAGGGTTACTGGAACCACCACTGGCACCGATCTTCTGAGCAAACTGTTGGCGAATGGCTTCATCATCAGGCAGTGCTGGATCAAATTCCCAGCGTAAGAGGTCTTCCTGCTCTACCACAGCAGAGCCACGATTGCCATGAATACCGATCGTTTTCGGAAGACCCGGCCAAACGCTGGTGGTAGCCTGGATTACTCCCAAGGCCCCGCTCCTGAATTGCAGACATGCAACCGCAGTGTCTTCCACTTCAATCCGTTCATGGGCCAGTGTTGCAGTCATGGCACTGATGCGGGCAACCGGCCCCATGAGCCACTGAAGCAAATCCACATTATGGATAGCCTGGTTCATTAACGCTCCGCCACCATCAAGGGCCTGCGTGCCTTTCCATCCACCTTCATCGTAATACTGCTGGGTACGCCACCATTTCACGGTGGTTTCACCCAGAGTTAATCTGCCAAAGCGACCCTGATCCACTGCCTGCTTGAGTACCACGTTGGCATCAGCAAAGCGTGATGGAAAAATGGTACAGAGTTTGACACCGGCCTGCTGACAGGCTTCGATGAGTTGATCGCAGCGCTGAAGAGTGATTTCCAGAGGCTTTTCCACCACCACATGTTTGCCTGCCTGTGCCGCGAGGATTGTGGGTTCCAGGTGGTTGCCACTGGGCGTACAGATGATAACAACATCCAGCCCCGGATGTTTCAGAAACTCTTCAACCGTTGGGTAATATTGAGCCTGGGTGGAAACTTTTTCAGCATTGGCTTTGCTGCGGCTTTGCAAGGCAAGCAGCCTGGCATTTGGAATTTCCGCAAGTGCTGCAGCGTGAAACCGGGCAATCATGCCACAGCCTATGATGCCGAAACCAATCATGCCTGCTCCGGGAAAAGTGCCCACTTATTTGGAATCATGCAGGTCGGGTGCCACGGTTTGCGTGTACTCACGCTAACCGTGCCAAATCACCGCATAGTTTCATTGCAGGCATACTTAGTGTAAACTCTCTTCGTATTGCTTGTACAAGCGATACGAAGTCCACATGTACTGCAAACCGCTCAGGATGGTCGCCAACACCATAGCGTAAATCAGCAGATCGCGAGCCAGTTCCAGTTGCGTGGTGTAGTCGAGCAGCACTTTCATCTGATCAAACAACAGGCAGAACAGGATCATAGCCAAAGCCAGGCATTGCAGCACCATCTTCAGCTTACCCCACTTGTCAGCGCCGAAAGCAATGCCCAGGCTTTCGATATACCCTCGCAAGCTGGTCACCAGGAGTTCACGGGTGACCACCGCCACCACCATCCAGGGCTGCACACCAGTGCGTGGTTCCCCAAATGGCAGCAGGCAGATGTAGGCTCCGCAGATCAGCATCTTGTCTACTAGAGGATCAAAACTGCGACCAAAACTGCTGACAATGCCCAGCCTGCGGGCTGCCAGTCCATCGAGCCAATCGGTTACCGAGGCTAGAAAGAAAGCAACACCGGTTAACAACCATTGTTCGTAGGCAATCAGCACAAACATGAAGATCGCCAGCACAAAGCGAGTTGCTGTCAGAAAATTAGGCAGATTGAATGGCGAAGGCTCTCGTCTCACCGGTGGACGAGTAGAAACATCATGTTGAGCAATACTGGTCGTCATGAAGTAGTGTTATCAGCAATCTGGAACGATGGGTAGACTTAGCGTGTAAAACAAAGTGCTCAGTTCTGAGTGCTCGGTACTTAAAACTCAGTGTTCGGGTGCCATAGTCTGCCGGTATGCCCGGCTGACTATGCAGCGGCAATAGAACGACTTGGCTGAACAATTGACTTTTCCTTCACCCCAGCACAGAATGGGCATCAGTTGTGTTAAGCATGGTTAGCGTGGGTACAGACGAATCATGGTAGCCA
>JAEUIE010000052.1 GCA_016795155.1 Planctomycetia bacterium
AACAATGCCGACGAGTGGCGACCCGATACGAAAAGACGGCTCGAAACTTTCTCGGCATGATTCTCTTCGCTGCCATCACCATCTGGCTCAAATGATTCCCCAAGTTGCCCGGATTCAACAGCATGAATCAACACTGCCTAACAACTATTACTTCTCTACCATCCTCAAGTTTTGCAGTTATGGTAATCAATCCAGCTTTGCCGTTGTCTTTTAATAATCGCGCGATTTTTAATCGGGTGCCGATTGGCATTTCTTCAATAATTCGTTCTATTCTGGTTTGCGAAGTATAAGTAGGATGAGTTTTGTCATAGAAAACTGGAGGCAAGAGGCATAATCGACTATTTCCTTTGTAGTCCTTCATTTCCGCAACTGCAGTTTTTACTTTAGTTTTCCAGGAAGTCCCAGAAAACTGCCTAAAGTTGTATTCACTAGCATTGGAAATATCTGTCTCAGACTCAGACGCACATCCTGACAAGTGTAAGGCGAGCATAAGTATGATCATTGGCTGCTTGATGAAATTAAACATCGATGTTTTCCATCGGATTTGGTGCCACTGGCTACCACGGATAATCCAACCTCAATCTATCAACTGATAAAAAACATTCCGTTGTCTAGGCGCATAACCAGCTTCCCGAATCGCCTGCTTGATTTGTTCCAGCGTAAGATGATGCACGGTGCCTGCTGCGGAAACCACATTTTCTTCCAGCATCAGGCTGCCCATATCGTTGGCGCCATAGTAGAGAGCCAATTGGCCAATCTGCAAACCCTGCGTCACCCACGATGACTGGATGTTCGGAATGTTGTCCAGATAAAGCCTGGCCACTGCCTGCGTTTTCAGGTATTCAAACGCACCTGCAGGTTGAATGTGTGCCATCTCAGTATTCTCAGGCTGGAATGTCCAGCAGATGAATGCAGTAAACCCACCGGTCTCGTCCTGTAGCTGACGCAATACATCAAGATGTTCAATGCGCTCTTCCAGAGTTTCAATGTGCCCGAACATCATCGTGCAGGTTGATTTGCCACCAAGCTGATGCCACGTTCGGTGAACTTCCAGATACTCCTGCGTGAGAACCTTGTTCTTGGTCATCGCAAGGCGAACACGATCCACCAGAATTTCGCCACCACCTCCGGGCAGGCTGCCAAGCCCTGCTGCCTTCAGCCGTTCCAAAACAGTTTTCACAGGCAACTTGTTGAGCTTATGGAAGTGCCAGATTTCCGATGCACTGAACGCATGTAAATTCACTTGGGGAAAGCGTGATTTCAGATCTCGAAACAGATCTTCATACCATTCCAGTTTCAAAGAGGGATGATTGCCACCCTGCAGCAGAATCTGATCGCCACCCACTGCGATGGTTTCTTCGATCTTCTTGTAGAGTTCTTCCCTGCTGAGGATGTAGGCATCAGTGTCAGAAGTTTTGCGGTAAAACGCACAGAAATCACACACTGCTGCACAGACATTGGTGTAATTGATGTTGCGATCAATGTTGTACGTGCGATGTGTTTCCGGATGCAGCTTCTCACTGATGGCGAGGGCTGCTTTTCCGATCGATTGCAAATCGCTTGAACGCAGCAGTTGCACGCCTTCATCGCGAGAAAGGCGCTTACCATCCAGCACTTTTGCCAGCAACGGCTTGATATCAGTAGCAGGCCACGTTTGCTTCACGGGTGGCAACAGTTCAGGCCGTGCTTTGCCACGGACCATCGGAATAAAGGTGGACGGTGTGCTGCTGCAACTGCCACTTTCAGCGAGAGGCAACGAGTGTGTTGTTTTCACGGTAGTCGCCAAAATTCACCTCCGCAGGAGCCAGCCCCAGTTCAGCAGCCAACGTATGAAAACGTTTAATGCCTTCCCATTCGGGCTGTCCCAGGTCAAATCGTATGATGTTTGTCAGATACCGTCGGCAATACGCAGGATCGAGTTGCAGCCGTTGTGCTTCCTTCCAGGCAACTTCTGCAACCTGAGCAATGCCTTGCCGTTTGGATTCCAGGAGTGCAGTAGCAACCGTGCCTAGTTCTACACCCGAACGAACCGCCCAGACGGCAAACACAAAGGGTAAGCCAGTCCATTCGGTCCATTCTTGCCCAAGATCATAACTGTAGGGATACCCCGGCAACGCTGCTTTCATGGCACGGTCGCCAATGAGCAGAACCGCATCTGCATCACTTTCCTCAGCAGGCTGATCCATCAGAAACGGTCTGGTAGAAACCTTTCGCTGGTATTTTTTGTCGAGTATGACCTGAACCAGTGCAGCGCTGGTGCGGGAACCTTCATCAAGTGCCAGTGTTGTTATCTGTTGCCAGGGTACTTTGCTGAATACCGTTACGCTCAAGACAGGACCTTGCGATGCGATAGCAATGTTGGGAATGATGCGATAGCCTGATCCACGAAAAACTTCAACAATGGGAATCAAGGCGACATCGAGTATGCCTTGAGCCAGTTGATCCGCCAGGCGGCTGGGTAAATCCAGAATGAGATCAGCTTCAGGAGCTATTTGCTCAAGCTGATGAATAAGCGGTTTGGTGTTCAGATACGTCACAGCACCGATCTGTATGCGTCGTGACATGTTAGATATTCGCCTCGTAGCCTGGTTACGTATATTTTAAGATTCATCTCTCAAGTTTCAATATTTTCTGAAAGCTGGATAGGGTATGAAAGACACAGACTGTCTGTAAAATGCACTGTGTGCTTTCTCCCCTCTCCCCAGAGTGGAGAGGGAACATTGCTCAATTTGTGTCAGGCAGTCTTAGAAAAACAGAGTTTTCCATGCCGCGTGCTGAAAAAACAGTTCCAGCCTGTTTTGCACTTACCGTTCCTGGTTTGGAAGCAGTCACTGCGCGAGAGATTGAAGAAGATTTTGGCGGTATTGTCAAGAAAAAGATGAACGGTGTGGTCGTATTTCGGGTAGATCATCTCGATAAGAACATCTTGAAGCTGCGAACCGCGGAAGATGTTTTTCTGCTGGCCTGGGGTTCTGATGCCCTAACGTTCAAGGCCAAAGACCTCGAGATGATCCAGAAATGGACCGCTAAAGAACCCGACTGGCCGAGGTTGCTGGAATTTCACAAAGCCATTCGTCCGAAGCCGAAAGGCAGACCCAGTTTCAGGCTCATCACTCAAATGCTGGGCGAACATGGCTACAAACGCAGCGATGCCTTTGAAGCCCTCGATAAAGGGCTGCGTGGAAAAATTCCTGGCCACCTGATTCCAACTGCCGAAGATGCTACTTTGGAAATCTGGCTACGCATCATGGGCAAGCGTGCTTTGTGCGGTGTTAGAATTTCTGACAGCAAGCTACGCCACCGTACTTACAAATCAGAACATATTCAGGCATCGCTGCGACCCGTGGTAGCTGCTTCTATGGTGCGATTGGGAACTCAGGAAGGCTTGACCATCGACCCTTGCTGCGGAGCGGGGACTCTTCTTGCCGAGTCGTTCAGTGCCAATTGGAAAACAGTGATGCTGGGCGGCGATATCGACAAGAATGCATTGGTGGCAGCAGGCACTAATCTGAAACAATGGCGGGAACGCCCGCCACTGGTGCGCTGGGATGCACGCGAATTGCCACTCAGGCAGGGGAGTGTTGCAAAAATTCTCTGCAACCCACCCTTTGGCAGACAATTAAACAAGCCTGAAGAAATCTCTGCACTCTACGCCGACATGGTAGCAGAGTGGCAGAGAGTGCTTCAACCGGGTGGGCAGGCAGTCATCCTCGCCAGCGACATAGAAGCCTTGCAGGCTGCTGCCTGGGAACAAGGCTGGCAACAGGAAGGGTTGTATAGCATTCGGCTGCTGGGCTGGCCCGCCACCATTTCAGTTTGGCGCAGTGCGTATTCCAGTTATTAAGCCGCATCGGCGATATTGACCAAATTCCCGTTCTGAGTTATAGCCATGTCCCGATTTCCTGATGCACTGCTGCACCATGTGCCGATACTATGAATTGGAGCATTGTGTTTTTGGGAATCAAGGGGGATAACCATGACGATGCGATACTCCTGGCTGCTGTTGATGGTTCCGGTGATGGGTTGTGCAACCCATGAAGGTACCGGAGCAGCGGTAGGTGGCTTGCTCGGAGCGGGAACTGGTGCGATCATTGGTAAAGCTGCAGGCAATACCGGGGCAGGTGCTTTGCTTGGCGCCGGCGTGGGTGCATTAACCGGTGCTGCGGTGGGAAATGCGGAAGATCGTAAGGAACATCGCGAAGCCATGCAGGCCGCTGCAACCTCACAAGGCCCCATGTCCATCCAGGATGTGGTATACCTGACACAATCCAACGTGCATGAATCAACCATCATCAAGCAGATTCAGACATCACGAACCGTATTCCAGCTTGGTTCCGGCGACGTCGTGCAACTGAAGAATCAGGGCGTGAGCGACAACGTCATCAATGCCATGCTTGACAGTGGAAGAAAACCAGTACGGCGTGTGGTTTATGAACAGCCCCCACCCGTGGTGATTTACGAACGGTATCCGCCACCCCCAGTTTCTATGGGGTTCCACTATCGAATTCGATAATACGAAAACACATCAAAACCGAAGCCCACGGTCTACAGGCCGTGGGCTTCTCTTATGAATGACCGAAATCTATTCGCCAACGTAGGGCAGCAAGGCCATCACTCGGGCACGCTTGATGGCCTGGCTTACTGCTCGCTGGAAAGTAGCGCAGATACCACTACGCTTGCGGCCAAACATGCGGCCTTGAGCGGTGCAAAGCTTCTTAAGACCTGAGATATCTTTGTAATCGACAAATGCAGGGCGGGGACAACCTTGTGGTGTACAAAATCGGCACTTCTGCTTCGGCAATGGCATTCGTTTCTTAGCCATGGGTTCCTTCATCTCCAGACTTTTTGGGAACAGGAAGTATAGGAACGCAGTATCAACTGGCAAGTCAGAGTAGACATCAAATTTCAGCAAAATACGGGCGGAACTGATGAAACTGCCATGACAATGGGTTTTAGATTCCAATCGGATTACTAACTTAGATGCATATCGTTTTCTGGAAGCCCGTAATGTCTAACGAACCCATGCCCCGTTTTTCCCGTACCCAATGGCTGATTGTCATCATTGCAGCCATCGGGTTTGCCTTTGATATCTACGAATTACTGGTTTGGCCCTTGGTGGGGCGTCCCGCACTGGAACAACTGCTCGGAGTTGATCAGTTTACCGCTTCAGGTAACGATGCAATTCTGAAGTGGTTCAGCTACACCATGTACGCCAGCGCCATTTGTGGCGGCATCTTTGGCCTGCTGGGCGGATATCTGACCGACTGGTTTGGCCGCCGCCGAGTCCTCACCTACAGCATTCTTCTCTACGCTTTCTCGGCATTGGCCTCCGGCTTTGCAACAACTCCCGAAATGCTGCTCGTCTTCCGTTGCCTGACTTTTATCGGTGTCTGTGTTGAATTTGTCGCTGCCACCGCCTGGCTGGCTGAACTGTTCACGCATCCCAAACAGCGTGAAGCAGTGCTGGGTTACACCCAGGCCTTTTCCTCGCTGGGTGGATTGATGGTGACCGGTGCTTATTGGTTCTGCAATCACTATGCCGAGAGCTTTCCAGCCATCTTTGACAAGCACGAGGCCTGGCGATATACTCTGATCTCGGGTGTTCTTCCAGCTATTCCCTTGATCCTCATTCGCCCTTTCCTGCCTGAATCGCCTGCCTGGGAAGCGAAACGGAAGGCTGGCACCCTGACTCGACCCAGTTTTGGTTCGCTGTTTTCTCCTGAGCTGCGTCAGGTCACACTTGTTTCGACAATCCTCATGATGTGTGTGTATGGTGTTGCATTTGGCGCGATTCAGTTGTTGCCACAGATTGTGCCTGGGCTGGTTCCTGGGGCAGGGCAGATCACACCACTGCGTGCAGCCTATGAGGCAGCCAGCAAACCTGATGCTGATGCGAGAGCAACGCAAGAATCTCTGAAAAAATTCAAGGTTGAGAGTGTTGAAGGGCTCAGAAAGAAAGCGATTGAAGTCAACAAAAACACTCAAGCCACCGTTTCCAAAGTGCAACTGTGGCAGGAACTGGGTGGCCTCGTAGGTCGTTTTGCATTGGCTTACCTGGCCATTGTCATCGTGAGTCGCCGCACGTTGCTGCGGATATTCCAGCTACCAGCGCTCATCATCACGCCGTTCGTGTTCTGGTACTGTGCTACAGGACGTGCCGGCGAGGACAGTCTGCTCTATCTCCAGATCGGTATATTCCTGGCAGCGTTCTTTATCGTGGGGCAATTCAGTTTCTGGGGTAATTACCTTCCGCTGGTCTACCCGGTGAAGTTGCGTGGCACAGGGGAAAGTTTTGCAGCCAACGTTGGCGGTCGAATGCTGGGTACCGGAGGCAACCCACTCGCTACGTTATTTATACTTCCTGTGATTTTGCCCATGGTGGGAATCGTCAAGGAAAACTTTACGCCACCACTTCTAACCGCTCACGCTGCTGCCATCACTGCGGGTTTCTTCTGCGTGCTGGCTGTAGTAGTGAGTTTCTTCCTGCCCGAACCAAAGCACGGTGCGGAGCATGAGTAAAAGATCTTCATCTTCTCCCCTCTCCCCTGGCGGGAGAGGGGTTGGGGGTGAGGGGGTTTTGTTTTAGACAGTATCAGTTTGATTTACCCAACTGCTCTTCAATTGCTTTCAGTGCCTGGTTTCGCCACGCGCTATCTGGCAAGGTCTGATAAAGCTTCTTGAGTTCCTGCAGCCGTGTTTTATAACCCGCTGCATCATTCTCTTTCAAGTTCGCCAGCAGCTTCTCGATGGAAGGCAACATACTTCCTTCACTCTGCTTGATAGCTTCTTCAGCCAATCGTACCCAGGCTGAGTCTGCAGAGGTATCCTTGAATGCGGTAATCAGCTGAGTCCAGGTAGAACGGGCTTCATCTACCTGGCCTGAGTAATAAGCCAGCACGCCACGTCGATAGAACCGTTCAGCTTCACTGCCCGGCGGCGCAAAGGTGTAGGGGCCTGATATGACCTTGGCCTGCACATACGTCTTCATGCTCGTGATGCGTCTTTGCAATTCGTCCCGTTGTTCTGGGGGAACATTGGCAGCATGATGCTTGTTCAGCAGATCCAGCCGTGCCTGGGCAGCGTTCCAGTCGTTTTGCTGCAGATATTGCTGAATCTGATTCGTCAGTGTTTCTGATGAGGCGGGCTGTCTGAGCCAGAACCATGCTGCAACGACACCAGCCAACGCCACGAGCAGGATGCCTGCCTGCAGTGCTGGAAACGCAGGCCGTTGCTGTCGCATTTTACTGCGAAGCTGCGACAACTCATCTTCCTCTGATTTCTCCAGTTCCATCACTTTGGTCGCAGCAGCACCGGGCTTGGGTGTGTATTGCTTCTTCCGGTCATATTTCTTCTGCAGCTTCTTCAGTGCATCTTCCACGGCTAATGCATTGGCAGGCCGCTTGTCCGGATCTTTATCCAGCATAGATTCAATCAGCTTGTCCAGATCATGCGGGATATCTTCTACCAGTCTCGAAGGTAATTCAAATTGGGCGTAACGATGTTTATGCAGCAACTCTGCAGCACTGTCTGCTTCAAATGGCAATCGACTCGTTAACAACTCGTAAAGAATGATGCCCAGCGAATAGATGTCGCTTTTGCGAGTAGCTGGTTTTCCTGCCGCCTGTTCAGGAGAAACATAACTCGCCGTTCCGACAACTGCATTCTCCTTGGTAATGCGATCATCGTGTAAAAGCCTGGCAATGCCGAAATCGGTGAGCTTCACATGCCGATCCCAGTTGGCCAGTAGATTGGCAGGCTTCAGGTCACGATGAATCACTTCCTGCCGATGAGCAAATCGCAAGGCACTGGCCACCATCTGACCGATGACAACTACTTCTTCCCAGTTCAGTTTGCCTCGTTGCTCGAGGACTCGATCCAGCGAAAGACCTTCTACATACTCCATGATGAGGTAAGGTCTGCCACGGAATTCACCGCTTTCATAAAGCTCAACAATGTTTTCATGTTTCAAAGCACGGAGGATATCTGCCTCGCGATGAAATCGATCAAGCACCCGGTCGCAATTCTCCAGATCATCCAGCCGCAGAAGCTTGATGGCTGCCTTGCCAGGGGCCCCTCGCATGGGGTCTTTCGCCTCAGCCAGATAAACATCAGCCATGCCGCCCTGGCTGATTTTGCGGGTAATGGTCCATGGGCCGATTTGTTCGCCAATCATGCATTCCTCAGTTGAGTCGCCGACATTACCAACATACTCTGCCTGCAAGTCTATCACAAGATTCATGTATCTTTCATGGGTGAATTAATTTCAAATTGGCTGACGATGATGGCGAGTTGAGGTTGGCATTTTCCACGTATTCAGCATACGATAAGTAAAGACAGGATGTATTTAACTCAATTGTCGGAGCTTGTCTCGACTTGAGTTTTGAACAGGAGTTACCATGATCAGGAAAAGTATCACACTCATTGCACTTCTGTCTTTGCTGGGCATCTGCCGGATGCCTCTCATTGCTCAGGATAAGTCAGCCGATGACATGCAGAAGGAATTGCAGGCGCTGAATACGCTACGCAGCGAAGAATCCATCAACAAGAAACTGAAAGAAATTGCAGATGACAAGAAGTATGCGAAAGCCCTGGTGAAAGCCGGTGCTGCCCTGTTGCCCAAGAAGGAAGATAACACCTTCACCTATAGCAGCGCTCATATTCTTGGCATGGCAGCACTGGAAGTGCGTGAAAATAAAACCGCCATCGAGTTTCTGCTGATTGCCATTGATAAAGCCAATAAGGTTAAAAGCGTTCGCAAGCTTTCCAACAATCGCGTCTATCTGATGGAGGCTTACCTGGCCGATAATCGCCCCGCGGAAGCCGAGAAAATTGCCCGAAAGATCATTGCTACTCAAATCAATGCAGACGATGAAGAAGATCTCAATGTTCTTGCGACTACCCGATTTTATGCGGAACTGGATCTGGTTCGCGCCGTCATGCAACAAGGCAAATTCGAAGATGCTCAGAAACTGATGGACAATCTCCAAAAGAAAGCTGATGCAGATGCCTTTACTGGCCCAGCGAAAAATCTGATCTATGGCACGAAGGCTCAATTCCTGACCTACAAAGGCGACCTGGGCGATGCTATCAAGGTCTACGAACGCATGATTGAAGACTCAGACAACGATGAACGCAAGGACCGGTATCGCGAAGTGATTGGCAACCTCTATGCTGATTCAGGCAATGTAGATAAAGCCTACGACATACTCAGCGAGATTCTCAAGAAAAAACCTGACCAGGCTGGCTTGAATAATGATCTGGGTTACATCCTCGCTTCACATGATCGCAAGTTGGATGAAGCGGAGAAAATGATCAAAAAGGCTGTCGAAGCTGAACCTGAAAATCCTTCCTTCCTCGACAGCATGGCCTGGGTGCTTTTCAAACAGAAGAAGTACAAGGAAGCCAAGGAGTACATGCTCAAAGCCATCACCCATGAACGTGGCCGCAATACCGAACTCATGGAACACCTCGGTGATATCCAGATGGCTTTGAACGAAAAGGACGAAGCGAAGAAGTCCTACGAAGCCGCCCTGGCTGCAGTGACCTTCAACTACAAGGACCAGGCCAGAAAACCTGAGGTTGAAAAGAAACTGAAAGAGCTGACGAAGTAATCTGGCCTGACTCAATACGAGTCGTCATGTCATCAGTGCACGAGTTGCCTGATGACATGCTTTTTTCCCGAAACCCGTGCCACACTCCGGCGGGGTGTGGTTGCTGAATGGAAACAATCAATGCAACCTGGGACAAGTGAAATGTCCAAGCTGTTTGATCTATCAGGAAAAATTGCGTTGGTAACCGGTGGAAGCAAAGGGCTGGGCAAAGCCATGGCTCGCGGCCTGGCTGAAGCTGGTGCTGACATTGCCATCAGCAGCAGAAATCAGTCAGAACTCGACGAAGCAATGAAAGAAATACTGGCAGGCACCAAGAGGAAAGGTAAGTCGTTCGTCGCCGATCTGAGCCAACGTGAAGAATCGAAACGATTGGCAGACGCTGTCATCAAAGAGTTTGGACGGATTGATATTCTCGTCAACAATGCCGGTTCCAACATCGTTTCGGCTATTGATGCCATCAAGGATCAGGATTGGGACTACATTCTGGAACTCAATCTATCTTCAGCGATGGCGCTGACTCGTGCCGTGGTGCCAGGCATGAAAGAACGCAAATGGGGTCGCATCATCCACATTTCATCCACCTTCGGATTTGTCTCCAAGGAAAAACGCAATGCTTATTCTGCAACCAAATCAGGTTTGCTGGGAATGACGCGAGCCAGTTCGATGGATGTTGGGCCTTATGGCATCACGGTAAACTGTATCGCCCCAGGGCCATTTCTGACCGATTTGCCTATGAGTTTGCTCAATGAAACAGAAAAGAAAGCATTCAGTGACCACACTTCACTGGGACGATGGGGGCAACCTGATGAACTCCAGGGCCCGATAGTGTTTCTCGCCAGCGATGCTGCAGCTTATGTCACAGGCACATGCCTGGTGGTTGATGGCGGATATCTGACTAAATAGCTTCTGATGTCGTGGGTCACGATTGTATCGTGACAGTGTTAAGCGACGTCTTAGCGTATAATCCCCCTGATGACACGTTTTAAACGTGTCCCACATTCATCGCTCTGGCGTTATCTCGATATAGTTCACTTCTGGCACCAGTTCCTGGAGTCGCCTCTCAATCCCCATGATCAGCGACATCGCGGTGCTGGGGCACGATTGGCAGGCGCCCTGCAGATGCACTTGCACCACACCATCGCTGTCCACGCCGGCCAGTTTCAATTCCAACCCGGATGCCTGCAGTGCAGGTACCAGTGAAGTGCGAAAAGCTTCTTCTACACGCTGTGATAACTCATTGGTCAGCATGATGATACCGTTCCTGTAGACCTTTTCACTATTTTATCCACCTGCTGAATGTCCCGTTGTAACTGCGATTGCAAAGCCTGAAGAGATGCAAAGGGCTGTGTATCGCGCAGACGGGCGATGAATTGTAACGTTATCGTTTTGCCGTACAGGTCGCCCTGAAAACCGAGCAGGTGGGCTTCTACTTTCCGGTGCATCACACCAAACGTAGGGTTAGGCCCGATATTGACTGCAGCCGGCCAGGCGTTGCCTTCACATTGTGCCAGGCAGGCATAGACGCCATCGCGAGGAATCAGCGTCTGGATGTTGGCAAGGTTACCGGTAGGAAAGCCAATCTTACTGCCTCGATGATCTCCGTGAACTACCGTGCCATACAGAGAATAGGTGCGTGCCAGTGCTTGATTAGCGACTGGTATATTTCCCTGCTTCAGCGCCTGCCGGATCACGGAACTCGATATTTTGGTTCCATCCTGATAGATGTCATCCACGATATCCAAAGGCACTTTTATATTGTTGCACCATTTTTCAAGGTGCTCAACGGCGCCCTGTCGATCTTTCCCGAAACAGAAATTCCGACCTTCCACCATGCCACGAATCTGCAGTTGCAAAACCAGTAACTCGTTCCAGAAACCCCAGGCGGAGAGTTCAAGCAGGTGCGGGGAGGTCTTAAGAACCAGAATCGACTCGATGTTAAATTGCCTTATTAACTGGATGCGTTCATCGAGTGTAGTTAGTTGTTCCAGTGAATAATCAGGCTTCAGTACTTTGATAGGCGGCGGATCAAACGTTATCACCATGCCAGGCAACTGCATCAACTTCTGCCGATCATTCAATCGACGCAAGAGTGCAGCATGCCCTTGATGTACTCCATCAAAATTCCCAATGGTAACTACGTGATTCTGGATAGTTTGTGGGGCAGGGCTTAAGCCATCCCAATGAATGACATTCATGCCATCATTCTAGGAAACCAGTCAGAGAATTGTTTTTCATTTTCGACTTGAATGCAAGTTGAAAGTAATTCCCGCTAATTTGCCTGTCTTGCCACGATAGGTCTATTTAAGCGTACTTTCGGTAGAATCGTTAATCTCGTTACGTCCAGCCATCCGATCAAATGACAGAGTGCCTCGCGCCGGCAGCGTTCCTGCCGTGGCAACGGTACGCGGTGCAAGGATGCCAACCATGCGGGTGAAGCCCTCACGATACCTACTTGGAGCCATCGTGCTTGCCAGCCTGCTTCAAAGTGGGTGTGGTCTGTACAAACAGCTAGGCAGCAACCTCATTGCCGATCCGCTGCATTGGGATCGCTTCTCCGACGCATGCGGCAGGCATCTGCGTGATAAACACCTGGCTGATGAAGCCTGGGATGAAATCTGCTCCCGTGATGGTGATGTCTACTCCCGTCATTACCGACGAGGCTTTTATGACGGCTTCCGCGACTACATGGACATGGGCGGAACAGGTGATCCACCAACGACTCCACCACGAACTTACTGGCGGTTGTATTACCAGAATCCCGAAGGACATGAAGCCATCCAGGACTGGTTTGCAGGGTTTAAACACGGTTCCAGTGTTGCCCAGGCCAGCGGTTTGCGCGATTATGTAACGGTACCGGTTTCGTCAGTGCCACCACGTGAAATTTTGACGGATATTGCACCACCGGGCGAACCAGAGGCGATTACCAAACCTGCGACACCACCGGCCAAGTCACAGGACAAAGTACCCGGCACCGACAAGGAAGGGCCTGTCAAGCCTCCGGTCACACCACCGAAAACTGCACAAGGAAAACCCATGCCACCACCTGCACCACCCATTATTCAGGTGGAACGCATGATTGCACCTCCTGTTCCCAACCGATCGAACCCACCGCGCTAGGGAAGTTCAGTCAGCAGGAACAGACGGTGGAGTCTGCAGATGGAGAGTACCAAAATGGCTGAGTCAATCATGAAATGGCGCCTTGGAAAGAAGACAGCTATGTTCAACGGAATGAAAATCCTGTCAGCCTGGGCTGTAGTCATGCTGATATCTGGCGGGCTGTCCGGCTGTGCATCGTTGTCCAATCCAACTGCTAATGCGATTCCCGTAAATCGTCTTCCCCGGGAAATGCTGGGTGAGTCACGGGAAATTGAACAGACCATCCCGGAAAAATTCCTGAAAGCACCCAAGCAGGATCCTTATATACTCCAGCCGAATGATGTGCTCGGTGTTTACATTAGAAACGTCACTGGTGATGAGAAATCCATACCACCGGTCGTGCAATTACCTGATACTCGATTGCCCCCGTCTATCGGGTTTCCATTCGTCATCCGGGATGATGGAACAGTATCATTGCCATTGTCGCCAGAACCCATTAAAGTGGCTGGCTTGAGCATTGTGGAAGCGGAAAAAGAGATCAAAAGACACTACATTGAAGTCTGGCAGATTCTGAAACCGGAAAACGCCAGCGTTTCCGTGACCATACAGAAACAACGCACCAATGCAGTATATGTGCTCAGGCAGGATTCCGGTTCGGTGACGTTTGGTCAAGGTGGATTAAACAACACCAAGCGTGGTACCGGCATCGTGCTTGATCTGCAATTCAATGAAAGCGACGTCGCAACTGCCTTGTCTCGAACCGGTGGATTGCCGGGCCTCGATGCCAAGAACGAAGTGCTGATCTTCCGCGGAGCTTATCGTCCCGGGAAGGATGGTCAACTGGTCATGCCCGATCTTAAGAAGATCAAGACAGGCAAAACCGTGCTGACCAAGGATGCTGAAGGCAACACCGGGCTGGAAGTAGTTCGCATTCCGCTGCGATTGAAGCCAGGTGCCGTTGTGCCATATTTGCCAGAAGATGTACGACTGGGTGATGGCGATGCGGTCTTCATCGAAACCCGTGAAACAGAACTCTACTACACTGGCGGGTTGTTGCCTCCTGGTGAATTTACTCTCCCGCGAGATTACGACCTTGATGTTCTGGAAGCGGTGGGACAGGCACACGGTCCGCTGTTCAACGGTGCTCAGTCCGCGACTAACTTTGGCGGTACGTTCGTCGGTGGCGGTCTGGGCAGCCCCAATCCCACCTGCTTGACCATTGTTCGACAGTGGCATGAAGGCAAGAGTGTAATCATTCGCGTCGATCTCGCCAAAGCGCTGGTTGACCCCCGTGAACGCATACTTGTCAAGCCAGGCGATTTTCTGATCCTGCAGGAATCCTTTGGCGAAAGCTTTGCACGTTACATTACCCAAACCTTCAACTTCAATTACTTCAGTAGCATCCTCAATACAACTAACAGTACAGGTGGCATCAATACTTCGATTAGCTTTTCTGGTCGATCACCATAATCATTTTGAACGATCAATCGCACAGCAGGTGGCCTAGAGCTTCCTGCTGTGTTTATTTGCGCAGCTTGCTCCACCACTGGGAAACAAACCAGAACAAGTTGCGTGGGGCCTGGGGGGGATCAATCCGCAGTGGCAATCCTTGCAGAATGGCCATGCCGTTCAGTCCGCATATGCGATTTGCCCGCAGTGAATCAGTCCACTTGTAGATGATCTGAGCAGCTTCCGCCATGAGCGGCGGTCGGCGGCCCGGACTGTGACCATCCGAACCGATCACATGTACAAACCCGCGCTGCACCCACGATTTGATCGCCTGCCCGTGTCGTTTCGTCATCGGCATGGTGACATTGCCCGTCGAAAGCTGAAACAGACAGCCCAGACGAATTAGTTCTTCCGCGGTGGAATCTGAAAAAAGCAGTTCCTGAACCTGTTCCGGGTGAGCCAGAATGGGTCGTATTCCACGCTGCATCAGCCCTGCAACAATGGGTCGTAAATCGATAAAGACCGCGTGGGGTAGTTCGATCAGCATGAATTGCCCACGGTCTGCAATCGATAGATATTGCTTCTCATCGACACTCTGCAAGGTGCGTGGATGCACCATCACTTCGGCGCCAGGCATGACAGCAAGGGGCAATTTATTCTCGCGTACGGTGTCTTGCAGGAGTTTGATATGCTGACGTATCAGGTCAGGAGTCACAGCAGGATATTGTTCATTCTGATGTGCCAGCGCATGCACCGCTCCCACGCCTTGTCGGGCGAGCATTCTGCACATCTCAATGGCATCTGCCACTTGCCTGGGTCCATCATCCAGTCCAGCCAGCAGATGACAGTGCATATCGACTATCGGAATCATCAAGGCTTTCCTGTCCCGGTCCCGTTTAAACTACAAAAAAACAGCCCGTGTTGTTGAACACGGGCTGCTGGTACTGCCATGTGAGATGCTATTTCGGCTGATCGGCAGGCGATTCCATCGGCAGTCGATTGGCTGGCGTGGAATCGGAGTGAGGCATCGGAGGTGTGATTTCCGTTGCATCGCGATCCTGATAATATCCTTCGTCGCCATAACCGGCATAGTAGCGGTCGGAGTAATCGTACTTGTACTGGTAAGCCTGGGCGTAATCGTATTGACCGTAGCCATAACCATAACCATAGCCGTAGCCATAGCCATAACCGGTTGGGCCTTGCATGGATACGCCATTGACGATGATGCCGAGCGGCTTGGCGCCGAGTGACATCAGGATGTCGCGGGCACGTTCTGCAATGGGTCGGCCATTCTTGGTGACACGCATCGTCATCAATACTCCATCTACACGAGGAGCCACGACGCATGGGTCGGTAACGACCAGCAGCGGAGGCGTATCGACGATCACGTAATCATACTGTTCACGGAGTTCATCCAGCAGTTCCTTGAATCGTGGAGAGGTCAACAGTTCAGCAGGATTAGGTGGAATCGGTCCGCAAGGCAGCAAGGAAAGGCCGGGAATGACAGTAGGCTGAATGGCATCGCGGAGATCGCATTGCCCCATGATGGCTGCTGCAAATCCCTTTTCAGAAGGTACTGCAAAAACCTTGTGCAATCGCGGCCTGCGGAAGTCAGCATCGATCAGAATGGTCGATTTGCCTGACTGTGCAATTGACACTGACAAATTGCTGGAGAGCGTCGTCTTGCCATCACCCATGTTCGGACTGGTGATCTGGATAACCTTGTGCCCTTCGCCACCCGTGCTGAAGTAGAGAGCGGTACGGATGCCACGGAATACTTCTGACTTGCGTGACTTGGGACGATAGTAGGTAACCAGTGTAGGGTCGGGGCCATTGATGGCGCCTTCCAGCTTGGCTGCTTCCTCTTCGGAGATAAGAATCGGAATATGACCAACCACGGGGATGTTGAGCCTGCGGCGGATTTCTTCTGGGCTGCGGAAGCTCTTGTCCGTGAGGTCTGCCAGATAGGCCAACCCGAATCCACCTAGCAGGCCGAAAATGGAGGAAAGCACCATGATGACAAAAAGTCGAGGCTCCACCTTGGTGGCCATCGAGGGATCAGCAATGGTTTCTGCAGCGTAGTTGACTTCATCCTTGGAAACCTTGATGCTGCTCATTTGCTCGGTCAGCGTGGTGATCAACTTCAGCGTTGCTTTCTTCTTCTCTTCATAATCGTTGCTGACCACCACCAGTTTGCCGAGATCTTTGACGGCGTCACGTTCCTTGGCAATTTCGGTATCCAGGATTTTCAGAATATTGTCGTAGCGGATCAGTTCGAGTTTGAATGCATTGACCATCGATTGAATAGGAGTCTCTCGATTCTTGGACATTTCATCCTTGATGACTTCATCTTTGATCTGGTTCAGTTCCTTGGTTTGTTCGGTCAGGTGCGATTGCAATGCAGCAATCTGCAGTCTGACGTCTTTCAACTCTGGATGATTCTTCCCATATTTCGATTCGTACATTTTTTCCAGCAGATCGAGTTGAACGAGTCGGTCACTGGTATTGGTGACTGGCACGGCATGGGTATTTTCCTGACCAGGTCGCACCAGTGAACTGCCCTGGAACTGTGATAAGAGTGAACGGTTATACCCTAATTCCAATCCCTTGCTGATCGCATCCAGTCGAGATTGGACTTCGAGTTTGCGTTCCATGGTTATGACACGGGTGTTTTCCAGCATATCCAATCGGGCGTACATCGGATTCTTACCGGAGGTGGTAGTTGGAATGGCCGGGTTCTGCTCCATGAATGCAATATGATCCTTGCGGAGCTTTTCGTAATCCTGTTGAATGGTGTTTTCAGCTTTTTTAATGACGGAGATCAAATCGCTGGTCTGGTTCTGGTTATTCTCTTTGAGGTATTCTTTATAGTGCTTAATGACTGCTAGAATAATAGTCTGACAATCGTTGGCGATTGGACCTTTGAAAGAAATCTGAAGGACCGGGCTGCGTCCATTGGGATCGCGGTTATCGCGAACGACCAGTAGCCCTGACATGAGAATGTTCAGCATGTCGGAAGGACTTTTCCCCAGAAACGTTTCCAACTTCTTGATGTCAGCATCCTGAATGACATTTTTCAAGATGATCGGGGTGCGTAACAATGTAGCGTGGTAAGTCAGATAATCATCGTTCATGGAATAAGCAGCACGAGGATCATTGGCCATCAGAGGTGGCAGCTTTCGCTGCACGGACAGCAAGGCCTGTGATTGAAATACCGGATCTTTCTGGGTGTAATACAAAGCGCCAATGACCAGCGAGAGAATCAAGCCAAGAATCAGCAGCGACTTGCGCTGCCAGGCTATGCGGTAGATATTGGACTGTGAGACAGCTTCCTGCTGTTGCAACATCATGTCATGCGTCGCTTGAACAGGCGTTCCTTCCAGCAATTCAGGACGAGTCATCGTTGTCTCCTTACAGACAGACTAATTCGCTCATTCCACAGCCATCATACATTTTCTAAATGCAAATCAGAAAGAACAGGTACTTTCTGCGGTTTGACGCCAGAATGAGTCGGGACTCGTTCTGCCATCTCGGTCAACACCTGTTCCACATCTAGAATCATGGCACTGATTTGAGCCAATACCTCAGCATAAGGCCTGTGAATGGAACCTTCCAGTTCCATTCTTCCCACTACAGTCGCTTTGATGCATAAAGGCAGAGAAAATTGCCAAACTTCGTTGGATTGAATGTCCAGATCGTGAAGTTGCCAATGGCCGTGATATCCTTCGTGCCAGGCCGGGGCATTCACGTCCAGGCGTAATCCGATCAGCTTATGTTCGTAGGCCCAGGCTGTCAAACGGTTCCACAAATCCTGCCAATTCGTTGAGCCTTGCAGTTGAATGCTCATTTCCCGCACCTGGCCAGGCGTTCTGCCATTTAGCATGTTGGAAAACGTATTAGCCAGGCGTTTGCGAATGAGTGTCAATTCAACACTGCCAAACATCTTGGTGGCAATCAGTATCGCTACCACCATGCCTGCTGAAATCAGGGCATACATGCCATTTCGCAGGTAAGAAGCCAGCAATGCACCTAGCGTCGTTATAAGGCACATGGCAGCGACCATGCCCAGAATGCTGATGTTGGAAAAGCCTGAACTTGACATACGGTGGTGCAGGTGCCCGCGATCAACATCGTAGATGCTTCGACCAGTCAGTTTGCGTCGGACAATCGCTGCCAGGGTGTCGAAAATCGGGAGAATCAGGAGTGCGAGCGGAGCTGCAAGGCTTACGGTGGCTAGCTCTTTCATGGAGCTTTGAATACCGAGAATTCCAATGGTCAGACCAATGAGCATACTACCTGAATCACCCAGGAATATCTTGGCAGGTGGGAAGTTGAATCGGAGAAAACCCAACAGAGTACCGCCTAAACCAGCAGCAACACAGGCTGTGGCCCACACTTCATTGAGATATGCCACTCCCATAAAGGCAAGACTGGTGACCAAGCCGATGGTGGAAAGCAACCCATCCATGCCATCGAGCAGGTTGAGTGAATTGATAGCGCCCAGTAGCCAGAATGCAGTGAAAATGACCCCGAAGTAACCCAGTTCGATGGTCATCCCATCATATAGCGTGATACGATCCACTTTGGTTCCACTGGCAATCACGAGTGCAACAATCATTATCTGGCCAAGAAGTTTGAATCGTCCACGCAACCGGCCAAAATCATCCAGGACACCTAGTGCGCAGATTAAGCCACCGGCAATGAGAATGCCCAAATGCATGGCAAATTGTTCAGGCAGAATCTCGCCCGTGGTGCCACCCAGGAACCAGCCAACCATGATGGCTGAAAAGGTACCAAAGAGAATAATCGGGCCGCCTGCTACCGGAGTTGGCTTGGCGTGAAGTTTCCGTGTGCCATCCGGATGGTCGAGCAACCCGATACGTGTTGCAAGGCGCATTACCACCGGCGTCATGCCGATTGCAAAGAGCAATCCCACGGTGAAAAGAATCAAAAGCTGCAAGGCGAAATGCATCTAACTCCTACCCTGACAAAGGCTTACTGCGGCAATGTGTAAGCCTTCCAGTGTGTGCCTCCTCATACAGGCCTCATTTTATCCTTAAACCGCATCCCAGCCAAAGGAAATGCACATCTTTTCCTGTTCTTCACTGCACGCAGCGAAGCAGGATGTTCAGCATCGTAGTGAGGTTACGACATACTAGATTGCCACATTCTGGCCCAGGATAAAGAATCTGGGCTGCAAAAGCATTCAGGTTTCTTACGGACAGATTGCTGTGGAGTCAAACAGGCAAGCCAGGCAGTATCAAACGATAGTGCCGGTTGCTTGGATTGGTCAAACTGTGCCTGACTGTGTGTCGTCTCAGGTGGCTGTCTCGACACGTCTGGCTCAATTCTGCTTGCACCACCGAGAAACGGTATGAGTTCCTGCCAGGGGTTTCGCTGGTTGGCTGAACCGTTATTGGCCGAGGTACGATAGCAAACGACGAGTAAATCTTTAGCCCGCGTAGCTGCTACATAGAGCAATCGTTGCTTCTCTGCTGCAATGCGCGTTTGTTCCTCGCTCGCAAACAGCTGCCAATCGGAAGGATAAGCAAGCGAGGTCTTGGAATAGAGGCCAACTGTCTTCATGACATGCAGATAACCTGCAGGCTCAGCCTGTTCACGGCTCACATGCAGTTCCGGCTCACGCTCTTTGGAGTACCCGCCTTGGCTATCAACCAGAATGACAACTCGAGCTTCCAGCCCCTTGGCTTTATGCAGGTTCATGATGCGAACACCGACACCAGCCTGGCTGGGAATGAACATGCCATCCCGTCGAGGCTTGCGTTCCATCAATCGTTCCAGAGAACGCAGTACCCCCTCTACAGTTTGGTCCTCCGAGTTTTCCTGTTGAATGCAAATCAGTGCTTTAGCCAGGCAGCCAGTACCAGCTTCCTGGCTGATTAATCTTGCCCAGAGCGGGAACCCTAACTTCTGCACAGCCCGCTCTAATGCAGCAGATACAGGCATGATGCTCAAGTGCTGAGACATTTCCTGGAGTAATTGAAAGACAGGCTGGATCAAACCTGCAAATGAATGTTGTGGTTCGGGAGTGATAGACCAGCGAAACTTACCTCCACTTTGCTGAAAAGCATACAGTTGTGCATCGCTGATGCCACACAGTTCGCTGCGCAAGAGGCCAACCAATGATGCTGAATCATCAGGATCGCTGACGCTCTTCAGCAGCAGATAGAGCAATCGCAAACCGGAGAAATGATTGAGTTGCGAACCTCCAGTCACCTGGTGAGGTATTTTCCACTGCCCGAGCATATCGCCATAAACCTGCAGGCGTTCTCGTGCCATGCTCAGGATCATGAAGTCATCAGGCACAGCCTGGCTGGTCAGTCCCCGCTTGAGTTCCGATTCTGAACGCTCCAGGTGCAGATTGCCTGCACAAGCTTCCTGAATGAATCGGCAGATGGCATCCGCTTCGGCTTGAGCTACACCTTCTGTCCTGGTGCCTGCAGATTCTTCCGAAATCTCCAGGTATCGCAGGCATTGACTGAGCGGATGTGGTGATTGAATGCCAGGCAGCATTGATGAGTAATTTGCCTGCGTTCCAGGCTGGGCCTGAGAAAAAACCGTTTCAAAGGTGGAGTTGAACCACTCGACAAGAGCAGGCTGCGAGCGAAAGTTGGAAGTAAGCTCTACCGCTTCACCACCAGCAGCAAGTAACCTGTTTTTCACCTGGTCATAGACTTGCAAATCAGCCCGGCGAAAACGGTAGATAGATTGCTTCGGATCACCGACCAGCAGTAAACTGCCCGGTCTTGGTTGAACCTTTAGCCAGTGACTGACATTGCGTTGCGCTGTCAGCCAGAAAATCAATTCTGCCTGAAGCGGATCGGTATCCTGAAATTCATCAACCAGCAGGCGTTTCCATTGCTGTGCAATCTGCTTGCGTACTTGCGGATATAGGCGAACCAGTTCCACGGTGCGCAACAGCAATTCATGGAAGTTGATCAAGCCAAGCCGGCGTCGCTCTTCGCGGAAATACAGTTCTGATTGTTGAAGAAATCGGATAACAATGGGATAGCGATACGTGCGCCATTGATTGAGTAACGGGGTAATCACCTGCTCGCAAAAGAGATTCCATCGATCCCATTCCTGATCACACTGCTTGACGCCGCCCGGCCATCGACGCTTGGTCAGGCTGGCACCAGAATTAATGGGTGTAAACTCTTCCAGGTGTTTTATCACCTGGGCGGCTTCATTCCAGTTGATATTCTCAACCAGCCTGGGCAGCCTGCGATACTTCTGCATCAGTTTATCAGCAGCGTCAGCAGGCAAATTAGGCGAAAGCGACGCCATGTGTTGGTAATAACTTTCCAACTGTGTGCGAATGTTACGGATATCTGGAGGCTGTGTCTCTGCTGCCGGCCAGATTGGAATGTCACTGTATTTTTCAAACAAGAACAAACATTCTTTCAAATCCAAAGGTGCAAGACCGGCAGCCTGCAGTTCCAGCAAAATGGGGTCATTGCCGTTCAGCAACTCGTTTTCCCAGGCGAGCCACAATTCTTCCTGAATATCGCTGTCAGCATCTTCATCCAGTTCGGTGAACCCTGCAGGCAATCCAGCTTCTGCACTATACTCGCGAAGCAGCCGGGCACAGAAGCCATGAATGGTGCCGATGTAACACTGATGGATTTGTTCTAGTGCCTGTGTCAGCCTTTTTTTGATGCGCGAGTCTTCGGCTGCCTGGCAGGAAGCTTCCAACCTGATGAAGAACCGTGAACGCATTTCGCCCGCAGCTTTGCGGGTAAACGTCAAAGCGGCAATTTCATTTACTTTCGCTACACCCTGAGCCAGCATCTGCACCAATCGCTCTACTAATACCGTTGTCTTGCCTGAACCTGCAGAGGCTTCCACCAGATAATTGCGATCAAAGCTGCTGATCAACCTGTCCCGTACAGGTTGGTCTTCGGGAACCATATGCTGTGCACGTTGACTCATGATGACTTTCGGAGCACCCGTAATGGAGTTAGTATCGGGTTCTGTTGGTGTCCCTGTTTTCGGTGTGCCTGGTCGTTCACTTCGCCAACCGCACATGTTGTCTTAAATTCGCAAAGCCTGCAGGTTTCCTGCTGATCGGTAGCAAGAAAAATACCCGCCTGCATCAGTTCCAGTTCTGCATCAATTAAGGATGTGTGTTTGCGAAGTTCCGTTGCAGGCCACTGGATGCGATCTCCTTGCCCACCGTGATGGCCGGGGAAAAAGTAGCCTGCTCCCGTCACCGTTGCTTCGTTGCCAATGATTTGCCGCAACCGTTTTTCCGCTATCTCCACATAGAGCAAAGGCTGAAGCATCTGCCCACCTTTACGCAATGCTGTTCCCTGAAACTCTGCAATACGGCCTGATTTGTAATCCCAGATGTAATACTCACTCGATGGCGATGCGTTCAACAAAACGGTATCAATGCGATCAATCCGCCCCTGTATT
This sequence comes from Planctomycetia bacterium, assembly GCA_016795155.1. NCBI lineage: Bacteria > Pseudomonadati > Planctomycetota > Planctomycetia > Planctomycetia bacterium. Next base: position 22,596 of record JAEUIE010000052.1, read on the forward strand.
TGAATGGTCTTGCCGGAAGGCAGCCGAAGCGAAACAGGTTCATCAGTGTCCAGTTCCGATAAGCCTGGCGGATGTTTCATGCCAATGGTGGTTTCGAAATACCGCGGAGTATATTGATCAGCCAATTGTGCTTCACCCAGCAGGAAAAAGTGAAGCGATTCGTGAAGCTGGCTGATTTCCTGGTTGCGAATGTGAGCCGAAGTCTCCGGCAGTACTTCGGCTCGACGCTGCAATGTCTTCTGGAGCAGTTGCTGAAGTAAGATTGCATCCTTCAGTCGATCAGGCTTGCGGCGTTCCTGCAGCAATTGCACATGATACTGATGGAAAACATCGTGAAGAATTTCACCACGAAGCAGTGCCGTTAACCATTGTCCAGGCTGGATGTTCGTGTACTCTGGTGCTTGAAGACGAAGCACATCATGAAAGAAAAATTTCAGCGGACACTGGTGATAACGCTGAAGCGAATGTGCTGAGAAGCTGCGCTTACTCCGCATCGGATCAAACTCACCACCAGCTTCGGGTACATATCCATCGAATTCTGTGAATTGATAGGATTTACGTTTCTTCGCTGCATGTGCTCCACGCCAGAGCATGGGGAAATCACTACGAAAAAGTGCATTGGTAAAGGGCTGTTCCGGAAAATGATCAAGCCAGCTTTCCGTCGGCGTCAGATGGCAAAGCGATGTATCCGGCCCCAGGGGAGCAGGCAGCCAGCTTTCCAGTTCGTGCAGATCACCTTCTGGCAAACCAGTCTGCAATCGAAATATCCGCAGAAACAACTGGCTCGGAAACAGTTCGCGATCTTCCATTTGATTTGCACTGGGATAAGTGAACATCACCTGGCCGTCATACTCCTGCAAGGAGCGGATAAAACGGTTATCCTGCTGACGCAGCAATTCACGCGTCGTTTGTTGCTGCAATTCAGGCGAAAGCACCCGCCGCTCGCGATCCGTCAGCAGCGATTCGTGACGGGGTATGGACGGATAATGATCTTCTGACATTCCAATACAGAACAGCCACTTTTTTCGAGGCGATTCCTGCAGGCTGATGGGAGTCAACAGCAGGGAGCCGGGCTTCTCCATTTCATCTGGCAAAGTGGAGTTTTCCAGCCGGGCCGACAATCGTTGCCAGACATGCAGCGTACTTTGAAATGATTCCTGACAGAAGACGCTCAGCATCTCTTCTAAAAACTTTGTTGCCTGAAGATCCCATGAATCATCACAAACGGATTGATTGAGTAGTTTTTCTGCCGCTCTCCAGGCTTGCTCGATGTTCTCGTTACTTTCGGGAACTGGCTCCAGAATATCCTGAAACAGGTTTCTTAACGCATTAGCTTCAGGATGATCAATATGAAGTTGAAGCTGTCTGAGCCAACTTGATTTGCTGGTGCATGGAGGAATGGAACGGATCAGGTTGAGCAGTGTTTCCTCGTGATCCTTCGGCAGAATCAGCAATCTCTGGAGCAGCAGTTCGATCAGCGGCTCACGTCGGAAAGATGATTGAATCCAGCGTAGCCAGAATTGCAGAGCTCTGCCAGGTCTGGTCCAGATCAGTGGGATGCCACCACGAAAACAGAGTGGGACTTTCTTTTCGGATGTATGGCGAAGCCCGTTGACCAGAGAATAAAACAACCCAGGGTAGATGCTCTCGTCTGTGTAGAACACTTCCACTTCATCAAATGGAATCTGGTTTCTGATCAGCGTTCCCAGAACAGCGCGAACTTCATATTCCGGGCTGAGTGCCCGATGCATTATCAAGCTGCCATCATTGAGAGGCACGGGAGCCTGCTGCGGTTTATTCAACCAAGCCAAACGTTGCGAGTCCCGGTACGCACGGCGATTAGGGGCTGGTCTCTTGGTGGATAATGGAACCACATCATCCATGGGCAGATGATCCAATATCGATTGAAACAGGCCCTTGGCAGTTATTTCCTCTGCAAGAATTATTTTGCAGCTTGGTATTCCGCCCTCCGCTAACAGGCGATCACGAGCAAGAACCAGCACTCGTGCCGGATCAGCCAAGGCTCCGTTATTGAGTAGTTGCTCGTACTGTTGAAGCACCGCTTTCAGAAGCACTCCCTTATCAGGATTGGGAAATGCTTCGGTATCGATATCCGCAGATTCCATTCCCACCATACGCATCTCATGAATGGTGGAACGAAGGCTCGGAATAATCTGCGAGTGATTCTGGAAAGCCTCAACTACTTTCACCGGCAGTTCCGATTTGGCTTGATGCCAGGCCGTAGCGACGAGTGATTCCTGTTGTAGCGGCGTCAATAGTTTGAGCTTGAAAAACGAAACGGACGGCGAAGCCAACTCTGCAGCAAGCTCCCAAAGTGAGCAGGGATATATTCGAAGGGATTGTGGGTAAGCCTGATGAAAGAGTTCGGCCAGGTTTTGTGCAGAGGCCAGTGTTGAACTGAGTAGTAATATTTTTACTGGTGCTTCGGACAGATTCTTGGCTATCTCAGCCAGTTCATCAAGACGTGGATCGTTCCCTGATACCATACAACATCCTGCTGCATTTTCTCCTCTCTCCGCACTGGGGAGAGGGGTTTATTAATTACGCTTTCCTCTATCAGCATGTTAGCAGGTAGTGAAGAGGCTGCACAACGATTTATTTGTTGGTCTTTAGCTTGTCTGGTTGATTATTGCGTTCAAATCGTGCCATTTCTTCCTTCAGCGCGGCCAGTGATGCTGGCAGTGGCATAGCTGCTTCATTCATCTTGAGCGTCATCTGTATTAGTTCAGCGATGTCGCGATTTCTCAACATCTGGTTCTGGAGAATTCGTTTAGGGTTTGCACTATTACGTTGCGTCAGTGCCTGTTCCAGTGCATCGTTGGATGCTTTGGTCTTGCCTTCGGTAGCCAGTAGCACTGCCATACCTATGTACCCGATGGCTCGATACGGTTCAGGCGCCTGTACAGCACGAGCTTCTTTGTCTGCAAATTGACGGGCTCGATCGTGTGTATCATCAAGGTTCAGAACATAAAACTTCATCAGTTCTGCTCGAACACGCAGACCCTGCTGCATCTTTTCGAGCGGAAATTCCAGCGGATTATCTGGATTACGCTGATATTTTGTTTCCTCAACACGTTTCAACAGCTTCTGCTCAAGTTCCAGCAGTGATGCATTCAGAATTTTCTTGGGATCGCTCACTGCAGTCGAAGCAGCAGTGGAAGCCTTGGTTGCAACGGCATTATCTGATCGCAGCACAAAACCGATGATCGCACCGCCAATGATCGCCAGCATGACCGAGCCACCAACGACAGGCATAAGCCAGCGTAATTTGCCTCTGTTAACAGAGGCAAGTCTGCTGCTGGAAGACCCCGTGAAGGCGGATACTGCGGCAGGGTCAGGTAGTGTTTCTACTTCAGCCTGGTAAGTATCCGACTCCGCAGCAGTGTTGCCAGCCAGCTTGTCCTGAATGCGTCGTAACTCACGCAATACTTCACGTGCACTTTGCGGGCGATCTTCCGGTTGCTTGGCGAGCAGGCGATGCACCAGGCTGCACAATTCAGCAGGAAGATCAGGCCGAAGTTCCTGTATTGGTTGCGCGGCATCCGTCAGATGCCTGACACCCACTGCCATCGCAGATTCTGCAAGGAAAGGCGGTTGCCCGGTCAGCAGATGATAGCAGGTTGTCCCCAATGAATAGAGGTCGGTTCGCGTATCAACGGGTTTGCCAAGAATTTGTTCCGGGCTCATGTACAGCGGTGTACCCATGGTGGTGCCCGACTGGGTCAGATGTACCTCATCGCCCACCATGCGGGAAAGACCAAAATCCGCAACCTTCACTTCCACCTTGCGGGTAATCAGAATATTTTCCGGCTTGATGTCGCGATGGATAATCCCCAACTCCGCAGCTTTCACCAAAGCAGAGGTGATCTGCCTCATGATTGCCAGGGCAATGGTAATTTCCGGAGGCCCCTTTCGATTCAGGTAATCTTTAAGGTTGGTCCCTTCTACATATTCCAGGGCCATGTAGCGGGTGCCTTGTTCACTTCCTACCGAATAGACTTGCACAATGTTGGGATGAGTTAGCTGCGCGATAGCCTTCGCTTCTGCTTCAAAGCGTTTCAGAAAAGTCTCGTTCTCGGCATGATCACGACGAAGGAATTTGATTGCCACGCGACGCTGCAGGGAGAGTTGGTCTGCAAGGAAAACCTGCCCCATGCCTCCCTGGCCCAAACAGCGCACCAGGCGAAAGTCTCCAAACTGCTGGCCCGGCAGGTAAGTCTCGATGGAATGGCTCGAACCGGCAATATGGTTGGCATTGCCAGATGGTTGATTTACAGTAACAGCCGTGGGGGGCGGTGTTGTAGAGTCTTCGCTGGAAACCGGGACTGCAGGCTTCATAGAGTTCTCATCGTACGCATGGCAATATCCCCCACATCCCTAACATGCCATATACCCCGTCAGAGTACAAGGGTTTCGCAACAGGTAATTCTTCGTCCCATCACAATTGAGCCTCGCATTAAGCTGGGTTTGTATATAATTGCGTAGGTAACCCCTCTATTAGCCGGAGTTTCTAGTGGCGGTTTTCTCCGAAAACCAGACTATCCCAGAAATGGATCGCCATTCGGTTTTGGTCTTTGCCGTTGAACCTGATGAGCAACAGCAGGTGTGCGATGCACTTTGTTGCCATGATGACTGGGCCGTTCGTTTTGTCACTTCCGAAAAACAAGCTCTGGCAGAAATTTCCAAGAACCCGCCGGCGCTGATGCTGGTCGATATGCAGGATCTCGTCAAGCACGGCATTGACTTTGTAGATACCTTGCGTCGAAAGCATCCTCTGGTGCCAGTAGTTCTGCTGACCCGAAGAGACGATGAACCCGTCTTTCAGGCTTTGCGGCATGGTGCAGTAAACTATGTACCCTGGAAATTGATTGATACCGGTCTGGTTGAAGTAGCAGAAAGTGTTTTGCTCGCTTCTGAGGTGCGCAAGTGCCGCAATCGTCTTCTTTCCTACACCGTGAAACAGGAACATCACTTTTCACTGGGTAACGATACTTCGCTGGTACCTGCACTGATCGGGTTGTTCCAGGAATCTTTACTGGGCATGGGTATCTGTGATCAGGCAGAAAGCATTCGCGTCAACATGGCAATGGAAGAAGCACTGCTCAATGCCATTTACCATGGCAACCTGGAAGTCAGTTCCAAGCTTCGAAACGATCCGGAACGTGGCGATGAACCTTATCGTGAAGAGATTGAAAAACGCCGCAAGTTGTCTCCGTACAAAGATCGAAAGATTACAGTACACGCCAGGCTGACCACCACGGAGGCGCATTTTGTCATCAGCGATGAAGGGCCTGGATTTGATCCCGGCGCTCTGCCAGATCCAACCGATCCAGATAATATTGAACTGGCCAGCGGTCGTGGTCTGCTACTGATTCGCACCTTCATGGATGAAGTGCATCATAATGAGCAGGGAAATACCATCACGATGATCAAACGACGTCAAAACGGCAAGTAGTTGATATTCATTATCGCAGGATAGCCATATGCAACTGCTTCTCGATACGGAAAAATTGCAGCAGGCGTTGGTCAATCTTGCACAACAGCTTGCACACGAGATGACGCCAGAGGCACAAACCGTTCTGGTCGGTATTCGCTCACGGGGCGTACCCCTGGCTCATCGCCTGGCTGGGTTATTGCAAGCAACTTCCGCACAGAAAATACCCGTTGGTTCGCTCGATATCACCCTTTACCGGGATGATCTGCATCAACGCCGACGTTGGCCCGTGGTGAAGGGCACCGACATACCATTCTCACTCGAGGATACTCGCGTCATCCTTGTGGATGATGTGCTTTTCACTGGCCGAACCGTGATGGCTGCTTTAACCGCTTTGGCAGATCTGGGCAGGCCGGCATTAGTCAGACTGGTGACTCTTATTGATCGTGGTCACCGCGAGTTTCCCATTCAAGCCGATTATGCAGCGTTGACTCTCGACACTGCACCAGGTGATCGCATCAACGTCCGGCTACAGGAAACAGATGGTATTGATGAAGTGGTTCTGCTTTAGCGAAGCAATTCGTGAATCGTGTTGAGCGTATCCTGGTTGGCATTTTCCTGTTTGCGTGCCAGATCAACAATCAACTGTCCCAGCAGTCGGTAAGCGTGCACCACGACTGGCTTGTTTCCTTCCAGTGCAGCCAGGTGTCGTGCCACCGTTCCAACTTCACCGCGGCTGATCGGGCCGGTGAGTGCTTGCACCGTCCCCAGTTTGATGACGTTCTGAATGCTTCCAGTCATCAGAGGTCCGAGCAGTTGCATCGCTTGTTCACGTTGAAAGCCCGCCTGCTCAATACATTGCACTGCCACTTCGGTCAACGCTACCAGGCAGTTGCTGGCAAGTGTTGTTCCAGCATGATACACCGCCTTGTCGCGGTTGCTCATCTTGACCTCAATCGGTATGCCACCAATGGCACGACACGCTTCGGATAACAGCAAGCAGGCTTCCGTTCCGCCTTCGATGACGCAAGGTGTACCGGCAAAGGTCTCTGCTGCAAGTGCTGGATCAGCAAAACTCTTGGCTGCATGAAAGCTGGCAACTTCAGCACCAGCTTCCTGCAAGGGTTTCAGCACGCTCGAAGGAATGGCCCCGCTGGCATGCCAGCAAATGGCCCCTTCCATGATCATTCCGGTTTGTGCCAGTTCTCGTGCAACACCTGACAGTGCATCATCAGGTACTGCGAGAAAAAACGCATCGGCAGGCTCGATGGAACTGAATTCACAAATAGGAATGCCTGACCCTAAAAATGACACGGCTTCCTGGGCACTTTCAAGATGACGTGTCAATACCTGACCGATCGAGAAGACTTTGGCTTGTGCCCATCGTCGTCCCAACGCACGTCCAACTTTGCCGCATCCCAGGAATGTAAGAGTCTGCATCATTTTTAAGTTACAAAGCAAATGCTTCAGATGCCAGCATTCTTTAGAATCATTTTTCTAACCTGTTGTGCTGCATGATCTTCGTCTTACTTCTGTCCCCAGCACCCTCACCCCTCATCCCTCCCATTGCTACAATGGATTTCAACTTCAGCATGATTTACGCTGTGAAATGAGGGCCTGCGAGCATGGCAACACTCAAAGAAGCAATACTGGTTCACCCGGGTGGACGCTATTGCATACTGCTCCTGATAGGGTTGATTTACGGTTTGGTGCTTCCTGGAACTCTGGCAGTTCGACCCTGGTGGGCCTATTTCACTCTGGCTGTGATTGCCCTCGTGCCTCTGGGACTCTTTATCAACAACCGCAGAACGGTGCATCTCTTTGGTCTGCTCGTCATCGCTGCATTAATGGCTGGAGTCTACTTGGCCGACAACATGCAGGAATCTGCCAGCGAGCAGGTGATCCGCATATCGAATGAATTAACCCAGGCAGTTTCGAAGGCTGATTATGCTACAATCGAAAAGCACTTGGCCAGCGATTACAAATGGCACAACCTCAACAAAGCCGGCATGATGAACCGCGTGAAAACATCTCTGCTGCCAAGCGAATCACGATCCTGTTCCATTTCGTCTGCCAAGGTAAAGGAGCCGGAAGGATCACCGAAACTGACTGTGGAAGGCAACTTATCCGCCAATGGTCGATACGGCAGTGAAGAAGGATTCTTTACGGGCACCATTGAGCTTAAATATCAACAGCAATCAGATGGAACCTACAAACTAGTTGGTACTCGTGTAGCCTGGTTCAACGGCAATGAGGTCTCGATCCCAACACGTTAGTTCACGTATTCACGGAATGTGTGAGTAAATAATAACATACAAAATGTAAAATAAACTTGACATAATGTAATGTTAAGCGTACTATGATTTCATGAAACCACAGTATGAGATAGTCAGCCTGCTACGAAAGTATCGGCGGCTGGCTGACATCACCCAGGAAGAACTTGCTGAACGAATCGGAGTTACGCGTCAAACGATCCTTTCGATTGAGAAGGGAAATTACACTCCCTCGGTGGCGCTGGCTCTCCAACTTGCCCATGTGCTGGGGGTTCGCGTGGAAGATTTGTTCCTGCTCACGAAGGTGCAAAACCATGAACAAACTTAAGCCACTCGAGTTCTGGTGTGAAAAACGAATCACCATTATTGCTATTCTGTTCGTGATAGCCGGACTGCTCCTATCCAACCTTTCCTGGTGGTTCCTCTTGCTGAGTGCCGCCGGTGCAGTGGGGCCGGGCATCCTTCGAGAACTGGGCTGGTTGACTGATAAAGACGAATTTCAACTTCATGCCAACTACCGTGCAGGCTATCATGCCTACCTTACACTGGGGCTCCTGGCCTTTGTCCTCGTCGCCTATTTTCGATCAGCTGAAAGACACATTCAGCAGCCAGAGGAACTGGCAACACTCTTTCTTGTCACACTCTGGTTCACCTGGTTTCTCAGCTCTTTGATCAGTTTCTGGGGAGCGAGGAAAGCTGCTGTTCGTCTGCTCGTTATCTTTGGCTGTGCCTGGCTTGCATTTGTCATCGCTGCCAACACCGGCAATGAATGGACGGGCTGGACTTCACTGTTCATGCATACACTCCTGATAATCCCGTTCTTCGGCCTTGCCTGGATGGCACATCGCTGGCCACGCCTGGCTGGCCTGCTTCTTCTCATCGTAGCTGGTTTTCTAACCTATTTCCTTGGTTTCTTCCGGAGTGACCATTTAGCCATCATCAACCAGGCTGTGACCCTGGTACTCTTGATCGGCCCGATTCTTGCCAGTGGTATTGCCCTGTTGGCAATGCGAAAACACCATCAAACCTCGGTGGAAGAGGATGATTCTTCTTCCTCATCGACAGACCACGAATCCTGATACCCTGCTGGTTTCGATGAAATCAGTACTCTCTTGAAAGGAGGGAAGACATGTCCTCTGCTTCCGTTCTGCGAGCCTGTGCTTTTGCATTGCTGATATGCCTGTTCACTAGTTTCGGCACATCAGCCCATATGCCCCTCTTGACACCAGAAGATAAGAAAGTTCGTGTGGGAGTATTTGATTCACGAGCCATCGCGGTTGCCTACTATCGTTCTTCTGATTTCAACACGATCATGAAGCAGTTGCACGCTGAACACAAAAAAGCCAAGGCATCTGGTGATAATAAACTGGCCAAAGAGTACGAGAAACGTGGCAAAGCACTGAATGATCTGGCACATCAACAGGGTTTTGGAACTGGTTCAGTTGATACGATCCTGAAAAAGGTAAAAGAGCATCTGCCCGCCATCGCCAAAGCGACTAACGTTCAAGTGATTGTGTCGCGCTGGAATCTTACCTACCAGGAAAAGGACACGGAGTTTGTCGATGTAACTGATCAACTGGTCATGTTATTTAACCCGGACGAAACCACGTTGAAGATGATCAATGATCTTCGGAAGAAGGCACCCATCGAGAACAGTAAAGATCATTAAACACCATGTTAGCATCTATGGTTTGCTAATGCTCAGCAAACCATACGTAACGATCATCCTTAGGTGAGTGGTACATCCTCTCTCAGTTTGAAAGTCGCAACCCAGGCAAATGACGACTCACCCTGGTTAAACATGAATATCCGAGGACATTTCCGAATCTAAGGCGTGTCGATTAAGTACAGGATTTACCATTTCTTTCAGATATTCTTCTACCTGTTCCTTCGATCTGCCGGTGAATCGTTCAGCCTGTATCAACTCCTGAATGTTCAGTTGCGAGAAATGGCTGTCAGCTGCCAATCGCTCAAGCAGATCATTTCTCCCGCCGGATTTCACCGAGTCCATCGCGGCATGGCTGTGCTGGCGAATCGCTTCATGAATCACCTGTCGATCGCCTCCAGCCTGCGTTGCTTTCATCATGATTTCTTCCGTTGCCATGAAGGGCAGTTGTTGCATGACGTTCAGCTGTATCACGTCCGGATAAACCTGCAGGCCTCGCGAGATGTTAAGCAGCAACCGCAAAATCGCATCGACGCCGAGGAATGCCTGGGGTAACGTCAATCTGCGGTTTACACTGTCATCCAGGGTACGCTCAAGCCACTGCGTCGCCGTGGTTTGTGAAGTATTGTTAGTCAGGCTGATGACAAAGCGGGCCAGCCCACACATTCTTTCTGCCCGCATGGGGTTGCGCTTGTAAGCCATGGCAGACGACCCGATTTGATCCGTTTCAAAAGGCTCTTCCAGCTCATGGTGATGCTGCAGCAGTCGGAGATCGTTGCCGATTTTATGGGTCGATTCAGCAATGCCTGAAAGCGTTTGCACAATCTGGCTGTCAATTTTGCGAGTGTACGTTTGCCCGGTTACTTCATGAACGTGTTCAAAGCCCATCTTGCTGGCCACCAGGCGGTCCAGTTGACGGACTTTTTCATGATCGCCCTGGAACAATGTTAAGAAGCTGGCTTGTGTACCTGTCGTCCCCTTGGCGCCGCGGAATCGCAGTGTCGCCAGGCGATGTTCGATCTCTTCCAGATCGAGTATGAGGTCGTGCATCCACAATGTTGCCCGCTTGCCAACCGTGGTCAGTTGCGCTGGTTGAAAATGGGTGTAGCCCAGCGTTGGCAACGCTTTCCATTTGTCAGCAAAGGCGGACAACGCTCTCAGGGCTGCAACGATCTGCGACCTGATAAGTTGCAACCCTTCTTTCATTAGCAGCAAGTCGCCATTATCGGTGACGTAGCAACTGGTGGCACCGAGGTGAATGATGCCACGAGCCGTCGGGCAGCAGTCGCCATAGGTGTGCACATGAGCCATCACATCATGTCGAAACTGCTTTTCGTAGCGGGCAGCCTTTTCAAAATCGATGTCATCCAGATGGCTTTTCATTTCCAGAATTTGACTAGGGGCAATGCGAAGTGAACCATCGTCGGCAGGCAGCCCCAGTTCGGCCTGTGCTTCGGCGAGCGCCAACCACAACCGCCTCCACAAGCCGATGCGACGCTGGGAACTCCAGAGAGCGAGCATCTCTTCACTGCAATACCGGGTGAGAAACGGGTTTTCCCAGGAGGTTGTGGAAGGCATAGAGGCGATTCTTGAGTGAAAATGATGTTTCTATTGCTGATTTATGGGTTTGGCGGAAGTCTGTCCGGCACATTAACCAAAACAGTCTCGTTCGATAAGAGGCGAATAACCTGCAGGAAATCTGCAAAGAACTTGATCAAACTCGTTCGACTACTGCGTTTCGCAGGTTTATTTTTGCCGAATCAATGGTGGTAAGGCTGAGCGAGCCACGACAAGGTTGTGCGTGGATGCGCTGTACTTCATGGAGGATGAAACATGTTCGCTCGCGGCATGACGCTGCTTCTGGCCGGCATATTGGGCCTGGGGATGTTCTTCGGTGGGGCTGATACCGCCAAGGCTGATGATATCAACCGCATGTATCACTACCCCTACTACTACTACCCACACAGCTACTATCCGAATTATCAGCGCTGGCCTCAGCCACGCGGCCATTTCCAGCCAGCCCCCAACTGGATGGCCTATCCTCCTTACCTCGATCAGAACTTCCACTACCCACTGTTTGAACAAAAACGCTACTACCGAGGCAACCACTTCTTCCTCGATCAGTTCTAAGCGTATTGGAGTGTAGTCCTCACTCTCTGAGTGAGGACTGCAATGATTAGCGTTAGTTTTGCTTTCAAAATACGTTTGCCGAGGAGCAGAGAGCCCGGAACACAAGACGTGTTCCGTGTCCTCAGCACCTCGGCAATGATAGTTTATTAGCGTGGGAATTGATCTGGATTGTCAGTAAAGATGGCATCAACGCCCAGTTTCAGATAGTACTTCATTTCCGCTTTCACATCTGCAAATTTCCCAGTCTGTTTGGATCTGCAAGTATAAATGGTTACCGAAAGCCCAACTTCGTGACTGTCCTTGATCAGGTTTGGAAACTGATCAACCAGCAGCTTGGATGGCCCCACACCTTCCACCAGATTCTTCAATTCACGCAGATTTTCCGGCGAGAAGGTATCTCGAGTAGCTCGCTCGTACAGAAGCAGTAATGGCAGCTTGCAGCTATACTCGGCACGCAACTTCTTCAAGCTCGCCTGGCTGAAGGACTGAATGACCACTGGTGTTGCAGGATCTGCACCAGGTTGATCAAGCTTGTTGGTCTTGAGAAACTCCATAACCAGCTTCTCCATCGATATGCCTTGTGATTCATAACTCTCCGGCGACTTGGTTTCAGGAATGATGCCTGCTTTGCCCCGCACCAGGTCGAGCATTTCCTGAAAAGTCGGCACTTTTTCTCCTGCGAATTTCGCATTAAACCAACTGCCTGCATCCAGCGATTTGATTTCTGCAAGAGTAAAATCAGCAACCAGCCAACGCTCTTTGCCTTTCACATTTCTGCTGCGGTCCGGAAACACGGTCTTCACATTGGTTGTTCGGTCCAGCGTTTCATCATGCATGCAGATGAGCACGCCATCTTTGGTGATCTGCAGATCGGGTTCAACAAAGTCGGCTTTCATTTCGAGTGCCAGCCGATATGCCGCCAGAGTATGCTCCGGGGCATAGGCAGAAGCGCCACGATGGGCAATGTTGATGGGAGTCTTGGGGTACATCTTGAGTGAAGGTTCATGCATGTGATGAGCCATGATAACACTTGTCATGATGATGAAGTGCATGATGATTCCTCAAACAGGAAATGCAGTTGTATGTGTGAAATTGCCATGCTCTAATGTCTGCATGATCTGGTGGATTGTTTTTCTAATACTGGCTGTACTTCGCTGGTACATCTATCGTCAGGATATTAAACGATTAGGGGAGACGCAGGCCCGCCGCAGGGTAGTTCAAGGAATCTTCATCTTGCTCACTGTTTATCTGGGGATACTGGCATTGCTCCTGGGTTTCGAAAGCAAACTGGTCTATCATCCTTTGTCGCCCAGAGAATACTGGTTGCCGCCACCTGGTGTAAATCATCAGGAAGTAAAACTGAAAAGCTCCACAGGTGATGAGATTCATGCCTGGTGGTGTGAACAGGCGAATGCAAAGTTCACCATCCTCTTCAGTCACGGCAATGCAGGCAATCTGAGCAACCATGCCTGGATCATTCCTGAGCTGCGCAAGGCATTTCCCTGCAATGTGCTCATCTATGACTATCCCGGATTTGGATACAGCACCGGCAAACCCGGCGAAGCAGCCTGTTATGCCAGTGCCGAAGCAGCATACACGTGGCTATTGCAGGAAAAGAAAGTGCCTGCAACTCAACTGATATTGATGGGGCAATCTTTAGGTTGTGCCATGGCGTGTGAACTAGCTTCGCATCACGATCACCAAGCTCTGGTATTGTTAAGCCCATTTACCACGATTCGCGACCTGGGACAGGAACTGATGCCCATCTTCCCGGTCCGCTGGCTCATGGGTCATCGCTACGACAACCGCAGCAAACTGGAAAAGCTCAACAAGCCACTGCTCATTGGACATGGCACTGCGGATGAAGTCATTCCTTTTCATCACGGACAGAAACTGTTTGATGCATCCGCCAGTAAAAGCAAAAAGTTCCACACCATCAAGGGTGGAACGCATAATGAATTCTCACCAGATTATTTCGTGGCAGTGAAACAGTTTCTTGATGAGCTTCCATAACAGAAAAATTGTGGCAGGGGCAGGCATGAATACATGTTTGCCTCTGCCACGGCAATCTGGCTGCTACAGGCTGCCAACCCATTTGAGTATCGGTTCTCTCGCAGCCTTGGCTTCATCCGGCCGGCAGATCGTAAGTGTCTGCGGAGCCGATTGCAGCAGCGCTGGATCTTCGGATTTCATTTTGATCAGCGTGTCGGCGAATGCATCGAGCGTTTCCTTGCTTTCCGTTTCTGTAGGCTCAATCATGAGCGCTTCCGGGATGATGAGCGGGAAGTACACCGTCGGGGCATGGAAGCCATAATCGAGCAGCCGCTTGGCGATATCCATGGCGGAAACTCGTCGTTCGCGGCGATCCTTCCTGGCGCTCGCGACAAACTCGTGCATACACCGGTCGCCATGCGGAACTTCATAATGATCTTTCAGTCGAGCCAATAGGTAGTTGGCATTGAGCACAGCTTGCTCGCTGATTTCCCTAAGGCCCTCTGGCCCTAGCGTGCGGATATAGATGTACCCACGTACCAGGATGCCAATGTTGCCATTAAAGCTGCGCACTCTGCCGATAGATTTTGGTCGTTTATCATCGAGATAGAAACTGCCATCCGCTTTTTTGGCAACAATGGGTGTGGGCAGGAAAGGAGCGAGGAAATCACGCACCGCAATTGGGCCTGCACCCGGGCCACCAGCGCCATGCGGGCCAGTGAAGGTCTTGTGCACGTTGTAATGCATCATGTCGGCGCCAAAATCGCCTGGCCGGGTTCTACCCAGGATGGCATTCATGTTGGCGCCATCGAGATAGACCAGTCCGCCCACTGCATGAACAGCTTTGGTGATTTCCAGAATCTTGGTCTCGAATAATCCGCAGGTGTTCGGATTGGTAATCATGAACACAGCAACATCGTTGTTCAACTTGGCCTTGAGATCATCAAAGTTTACCAAGCCATGTTCGTCACTTTTGACTGTAACAACTTCGAAACCTGCAATGACTGCACTGGCAGGGTTAGTGCCATGTGCTGAATCAGGCACCAGGACCTTATGCCGCTTCTCATTCTTGTCTTTGAAGTAGGCTGCAGCTACCAGCAACGCAGCCAACTCGCCCTGGGCGCCAGCAGAGGGCTGCAGCGATACCGCGGGCAAGCCTGCAATTTCTCCCAGGCATTGCTGCATACCGTAAAGGAGTTCCAGCATGCCTTGCGAAGAGGCATCGCTCTGGAGTGGATGCAGATCAACGATTCCCGACATGCTTGCGAGCCGTTCGTGCCGCTTGGGGTTGTACTTCATGGTACATGACCCCAGCGGGTAGAAATTCGTATCGACCGACATGTTCTGCGTGGAAAGGTTGACGTAATGCCGAAGCACATCGCTCTCTGCAACTTCAGGCAAAGGCAGTGGCCGATCCGCCAGGTACTGCTTGGGAATAAGTTTTTCCACACTCAAAGCAGGCACATCGCATTCAGGCAGTCGATGACAGCGACGGCCAGCTTTGTGCAATTCAAAAAGTAACTGTGTTGACTGTCGCTTATCCATACTGGTTCGGGCCTTGTGCAAAGTGCTCTCGCATCAAAGTCATGCGGGTCGGGTGCCACGGTTTGCGTGTACTCACGCTAACCGTGCCAGTTCACCGCATGGTTCATCTTGCGGGCTGACTAAGGATGAAGGTTATGACTTCGGAATTCTATGAAACTCTGGTGAGTTAGGCTTGCACAACGCAGGCTACAGACAATTTCTACTTTGATCGCCAAGCAGCGCTGATAAGATGTGCCTTGCTGAGAATGCTCTTCGTAGCATAATCGAATCCTGAATCAGGAGAACAGCATGTTCGAACGTGAACTTACCATCTACCGTTTTCTTACCGGTTACGAAAAGATCGTTCTGGCTGATTTGCCGGATGAGCAGTTCAACCAGCCGCCGTTTCCTGGGGGAAATCCCCCATCATGGATTGTAGGACACCTGGCCCTTTCATCCGATTTCGTATTGATGGTGCTGGATAAACCCAGGCTTTGTCCCAAAAGCTGGAACGTACTCTTTGGTCCCGGTTCCGATCCCAGAAAGCATCTCGATAAGCATCCACGAAAAGAGGAACTGGTGGCGGCACTGGGGATAGGTAAAGAAGCTGTTTTCAGAGAAGTGCCTGGAGCCAGTCCCGACCTGTTGACCAAAGTGAATCCTTTTGAACCACTACGACAATATTTACCTACCGCGGGAGACTTGATCACGCACCTGCTGACTTCCCATGAGAGTTTTCATCTCAGCCAGTTGTCGGCATGCAGAAGATCAGCAGGGTTTACACCAGTCTTTTAACGCAGCCTGCTCTGAATGTCGTTGCGTAGCCTGCGAAGTGGATCGCGCTGGTCCTGCGGTGCCTGTACCAATGCGACATCGAGAGCTTCTATGGCTTCCTGACGCAGGGCTTTGGCTTGCTCTTCCCCTGCATCAATCGCATCCTGATCCAGGAAACGAGCCTGGTAACTGGCCAGTTCCCACGAGCCATTCGTCACTTGTTTGGTCTTGAGCAATGCTCGAATGTCATTCATCGTTGCTTTGCGATAATCGGCCTTGCCCTGGTCGGCGCCAGCACGGGCAAACAGCACGAGGTTGGCAGTGGCAGATGCTTCCAGTGCGTCAGCCTGCATCTTGACCTGCTGTGCTGGTAAAAGTCGTAGCGCGGTTTGCGCATCCAGGCGGCTGTTCTGCAGTTGCTTCTGCACTTCTTCCCACGGAGTTGCCTGCGAGATGCTGCGCCGGATCAGATTGCTGCGAACAATCAACGGCGATGCGTGAGACAAGTTACATTGTGCACGATCTGCAGGAATATAGCGATTGAGCAATGGCACCAGAACGAGCGGTTGATCCTGCAGCAACGAAATAGCCTGGCTAAGGAGGTTGCTTCCCAGGCTGGCATGTTGCGTTGCCTGATAAAACGCATCCACTGCGCGCCCCGCATCATTTTTGATCAGGTAGTATCTACCGAGCCAGAATTGTGCCTCTGCCAGATCAGGGTCAAGTTTGATTGCCTTTTGCAACGCCCTGAAGGATTGCTCCAGCCGGGCTGCATCGTTTTTATCGTTCAATGCCCAGCGTAACAGACAGCGACCCAGGTAGGCATGCCCGGTTGCCATCGAGGGGCGTGCTTCGAGTTGCTGACGATATGCACTGGTCGCGGATTCAAAAATAGTCTGTGCAGCAGCGCCACCCAATAGTATTGCGAGGCGTTCACGTGCCTGCCCCAGCGATTCCCATGCAGCTTCGTAATTCTTATCCAGTTGCGTAGCCTGCAGGGCGTCGTTGATGGCATCCTGGTACATCTGCTGCCGCTGATTTTCCGCAATGGGTGTGTAATCACCCAGCATCGATTTGGCCAGGCTGCGATTGCTGCGAAAGATGGCAAGTACACGATCGCGCGGGTTCACGGATTCAGCAATCTGAATGGCCTTGTCGTACGCAGCGATGGAGTCATTCAGGGTTTGCCGCAATTCGGTTTCGTTGTTCCCTTGTGCCAGTTGGTAATACCTGGCAATGCCCATGAGATTCCACCCGCCAGCAAAGGTGGGGTCTGCTTGTGTTGCTGCATTTGCATTCGTGGTAATGGCTGCAATATCCGCTGCCGAAAGGCTCCATAGTCTGTTCAGGCACTGCCCCTGACCAGTCAGATACTCAGCCCTGGTACGCCCAGAACCCGGATACAGTTTGAGGGCTTGTCCGTAGGCATCAGCAGCAACACGCAGCGCCGGCTTATTGCCTAGCTCAGGCCAGTTTTCATAGGGCGTATCAAAAATCAATTCGCCCTGGGCGGCATAGATCGTTGCGAGTTGGGCATGCTGCCCGGACTTCAGCTTGGTAGTTGCTGCCAACTGCTGTGCAGGCCTGAGAATGCGTTCATACAGTGTCAGCGGGCTGGTGGCTTCAAACATGGTTCGATGAGCTTTAATGAACTGCCATGTCTGTGCGTAGTAATCGATTGCCTGATCATTCAGCTTGGACCTTTGAGCAGATTCTGCCTGTTTCAGCTTGAGGCTGGTTAACAGCACCGGCCCCTGGGGCATCTTGAGTATTTCATCCTGCCAGGGCGACGTGAGCAGAGGTTGCAACTCATCTGGATGCTTGGGAATCGGGTTTTGGATTGCAGCCAACAGGCTTAACATCAGGTGTGATGTGTTTTTACCAATAAATCGTTCTGCGGTGGGCAGCCAGGCCGGTATTGGAGCCGCTACTTGCGCACTCAGTGCCTGCACATCGGTGACGTAATTCACCCGCTCAGCAGCTTTCTCGAAAATGGTCAAAGCCCGGTCACGACGAAAACCGGTGAGCGAGATGTCTCGTTTCAGTGATTCTTCCAATGCAGTAACCGCACGCTTGGGATCATTCATTTCCTGCCAGAAGCGTGCCTGCACGTAATGAGTGTATGCCGTCGGTGCATTCAAGGTGTTCATCTGCTTAAGCCAGTGATCGGCCTGCTGCAGATTTTTGTTTTCACCTTCCATCATGCATTCGGCACGAAATGCAAACAGCTTGCTTGAATAGGCACTGGCTGGCACCTGTTCGAGTTCGCGGTAATTCTTACTGAAGATAACCGGTTGATTGGCATTGGCTATCACACTGTCTAAGCGAGCCTGAAGGAAACTGGGGAACCCCGGCTCCTGGATATTCTTGCCCAGCACAAAAACAGGTGTTGGAACCGGAATGGGTTTCGTTGCGACCGGAGGCGGGGCAAGCAATTCCGGTGGCTTGGTTATGGGCGGTGCGGGCTGTTGATTGTTCGTTGCAATGATGTCAGGAGTCTTGTTCGTCGTAACATTGGTAGTGGGCTCAATTTTCTCTTCTACGTACAGTGGCCCGACAAACTCGCCCGTTCTGTTGCGGTCTATCACATTGGTTGCAAGTGCAGGCTGAGTAGCCTGAGCAATGGAACTTTCGGGAGATTTGTCCAGTAGCTGATTAACCAGCAATGCCATGCCGATGCCAACAGCAAAAACGCCAGCCAGTGGAATCAGGATTTTCCGCAGTGGACCCTTCTCATTGACTGTCTGTACGGTTTCCTTCTCCGTGGCACCCTGGATTACAGGACGTATTTCCGGCTGCGTATCGAGGTTGGCGTCCACTTCGGAAGGCGTCTTCAGAGGTGCAGGGTACACTTCATGCGGTTGCAGCATGACTGGCATCGTCGTATGCTCATCACGCGTTTTCACAGCAGGCCGTGCAGGTTCTTTCTGGACAGGTTCAGCCTTTCGCGCTGGTGGGGCAGGTGGCGGAGCATCATCGAGATCGAAACCATCCTCTTCTACTGAGTGCATTAATTCGCCATTGGCGGGCACTGCTTTCACCAGTGCATTGATAAACGCCTGGCATGATTCAAACCGTTCTTCAGGAAGTACGCTGGTGGCTCGTGCAATCACCATGCGCTCAGCTTTCAACAATCGTTCCAGATCGAGTTGGCCTTCCAGTTGCCTCATCATCTGATCGTACGCTGAGCAATCAGGCCCGTAAGGCAACTGACCGGTTCGCAACTGATAGTAAGTGATGGCCATCGAGTACTGATCAGACCATCGAGTGACTTTGCCTCGAAGCACTTCTGGCGCAGCATAGTGGAAGGTGAACCCGACAGAATCCTGCTTGATCTCGGCAACAATGTTTTCAGTTTCCAGCACTTTCGCCAGGCCGAAATCGGTCAGCTTGACAACATCATTGGCCAGCATGATGTTGTCAGGCTTCACATCACGATGTTGGATGGAAACCAGTCGATCACCCAGTTTATGTCGGGGCTGATTGAGGTAATCCAGCGCCTGGGCCACTTGCTTCATGTAACCCAGCAATTCCTGGGCAGGTATGCCAGGCTTGCCTTCTTCCTGGTACTTTTCCATCACCTGCGTCAGGTTGCGATCTGCCAATCTGGTTGCAATCACCAGCGTGGCTGGCGTCGGCGAACCCGCATGGCCTCGCAACTCGTCCGGTATCGGCTGGCCATGCCGATCCAGCAACCAGTAGGCTCGCAGTTCCATCAGACTGTTGTGATGGATGTGCTGAATAATCTCGAGTGCGCGATATTCCTGTTTGCCTCGGCCGCCAACACGATCAAGATCCTTGATGATCTTGAGTGCAATGGGAACACGGCCTGGCGCCTGTGCTTCCCAGACTTCGCCATACGCGCCACGACCCAGCAGCGATACCAGCTTGTGCCCTGGCACAATTTCGCGGTTGGGTTCGATCACCAGGTTATCCTGCTGAACCGATCCAGCCCGTTCGATCGCCCTGCGGAGTTCGCGTGCCAGATCCTGACAGTTGGCAAACCGGGCTTCAGGTCTTCGACTGGCTGCCCTGCGAATCACCTGTTGTTCTGCCGTGCTCAGTTGCGAGAGATCCAGCCTGCCTTCGAGTGCCTCAGTCAGAATGACATTGGTTTCATTCATCGAAAAGGGCAGGGTGCCTGTGCGCAGGAAATAATAGGTAATCGCCAATGAATATTGATCGCTGTAAGGACTGGGCACGCCGGTTTCCAGCATTTCCGGCGATGTGAACCCAATGGACACTCCCGGATGCGAAGAGTTTCGAAGTTCTCCCAGTACATGTGACAGCCCATAGTCACATACCTGTACCGCACCTCCGACGATAAGAATGTTCTGGGGCTTGATGTCGCAATGCGGAAGCGACCTGAGACCTTTGCCCAGATCATGTTTAGCAGCATTCAAATGATCAATCGCTCGCGAAGCATCTTCAAAGTAGCTGATCAACTCCACACTTGGTATGCCCGTTTCCCCCTGTGCTTGGCACTCCTTCAATTGGTCAAGCAGGCTACGCTCACCCAGGCCCATGGCAACATAAAGGGCTTCGGGTTGTTCCGATTTGATGTCCAGAGAGAAGTCACCCAGCGTGTGGGTACTATCACTGGGGCTAAATGGATTCTTTGAAGGTCTTTCCTTCTTGCGGGCATCGTTCGCCGAGACGTAGCCTTCATCATCCCGAATCCACATGGCGAGAATCGGGCACAGATTTGGATGGCGGATTTTCTTGATCAGTTCCACCGAACGCAGATCGGTGAAGCCGGGTTTGTCTTTGAGCTTGATGATTTTGAATGCGACTTCAGTGCCACCAGGCCCGCTGGCCTGCCAGACATCTCCGTACCCGCCTTTGCCAAGAAACTTGACCAGGCGGTACCCTCGAACAGGCTCGTCACCTTGTTGAAATGCTCGGGGCATAACATCCACACTATCAGGGCGATACGTAGCAAAGTATAGCTTGTGCATCATGCACATGCATCACTACGCGTTAATTTTCCTCTTGTACCCTAGTTTGCCCAGTTTGTGGAGAGGAATTGTCTGGAATGTCCCCATATAAAGTCATGCAGGTCGGGTGGTACGGTTTGCGTGCTCAGAACTCTTGAAGAATCCATCCATGAAAACCATCATCTGTGAATCAGCATTGGATCTAGGACAGCACGCTGCACACGAAGGTGCCGCCATCCTGCGAAAAGTTCTAACTGAACGTGACCATGCCCGCATCATTCTCGCCACCGGTGCTTCCCAGTTCACCATGCTTGATGCGCTCTTGAATGAACCCGATATCGCCTGGCATCGGATTACGATGTTTCATCTCGATGAATATCTGGGCCTGCCTCCAACCCATCCTGCATCATTCCGCAAATATCTCTGGGAACGCTTTGTCAGCAAGTTGCCTGTACCACTGCAAGCAGCGCACTGGATTGATGGCGAAGCCAATATTGAACTGGAATGCCATCGACTTGGTAAGTTGATTTCCCACTTTCCCATCGATCTCGCGTTCATTGGGATTGGCGAGAATGGCCACCTTGCCTTCAACGATCCACCTGCCGACTTCGAAACGGAAAAGCCTTTCATTCCAGTTCAGCTCGATGAAGCATGTCGACAACAACAATTGGGCGAAGGCTGGTTTGCTACCTTCAATGACGTTCCCGATCAGGCAATCTCAATGTCCATTCAGCAAATCATGAAGAGCAAGGCAATCATCTGCAGCGTTCCCGACAGCCGCAAGGCACGAGCAGTGGAAAATGCAGTGAAAGGCCCTGTCACCCCGGCAGTCCCCGCCTCGATCCTGCAAAATCATCGGAATTGCAGGCTCTTTCTCGATACCCACAGCGCAGCACTTCTGTGAAATTGCGTGCTTTACGCTGAATGGCAGTAACTGATCTGGATTTTCCATCTTCATGACCTGTCAATACTTACATCGAGCATCCGAATTTATTCAATGACACCAGCGTGGTTTTTCGATAATATACACCTTGCCTCCGTTTTTGCGGAGGTATTTTGTTCTTTGACAATTTGGTGAGAGAGGAGCCAAGGGGAGGCTGTGATCATCGGGCAACTGATGGTTACGAGCTGAACCTTAGTCTTGAGTATCTGAGCCACGACCGCAAGGGAGTGGTTTGGAGGGCTCAAGACCCTTAATAAGTTTCAACGAGTAATTCAGTTGAGTCGGTGATACATACAGATTGAACTATCCAGTTCAAATTGCTTCTTTTGAAATGAACGCTTTGGTGAGCCGGG